>JAFOCY010000003.1 GCA_017380995.1 Oscillibacter sp.
AAAAGCGGCCGCCCTCAGGGGCGACCGTTTTTTGTATGAGTTACCCCGGCAGGAGCCGGGGGAGAATGGGTCCGCTTCGCTTCCCCATTCTTTATATAGCAGATTTGTCAAGCGCAAAACAAGGCCACTTTTCAACTTTTCGAAAAAGGGGGAGAATTTTTTTCGTTCCAGGGAACGGTGAAGGTTGGGATTCCCAGCTGGGCCCCGCCCAAAGCGTACATGGGCAAAAAGAATGTGAGCCCTTCTTCGGTGAGATAATAGTTTCGGGGATTGAGGCTCCGCTTCAGCTGATGCCGCCAGTCCTCTCGGAGATCTGCCGCTCCGCCCCGCTGGCGGCGCTCTAAATCGGCGCAGGCGGCGTGATAAAAGACCCGGCGCCACAGACCCCGGCGGTGGAAAAAGCGGCTGAGGGGAACGGGAGCGCCCTCGGAGAGGTCCCAGGTGTCGCCCCGGCGGATCACCAGCGGGCCCGGTTCCCGGGACTGGGTGTACAGGCTCAAAAGGGAGCCCTCCTGATAGGTGATGCGGCAGGTCAGCTCCGTTTCCCAGCATTGGAAGGGATGGCTTTCCGACAGCGCCTGGGCGAAGGAGACCTTGGCCTCCGGAAGCAAAAAGCTTTCGCAGTAGCGCACAAAGGCCCTGGATTGAAGCTGGTAATAGTGGCGGATGCGGCGCTGCGCCTTTTCTTCCGGGCAGGGGAGGGAGATGAGGGCGTGCAGGACCGGGACACCGTCCACATCCCAGGTGTGTTCATAGGGCATAGCCAGACTGGGCGGCATGAAAGACCCCCTTTTCGTTTTCTCCAGACTATGAGGAAAAGAGGCAGGGGGTGCGGGCAAAATTTTACGGGAAGACCCCTTTACTTTCGCGCACTATAGTGTTAAAATACAAAGGAACGTTGTCAGACAACGTTTCAAAAATACGCGAGCGAATGAAGAAAGGGTGCCTATCATGGTTAAAATTGGAAAGAAAGAGAAGAACGATCAGCTCTATAAGGCCATTTTGGAACTGAAGGACGAGCAGGAGTGCTATGACTTTTTCCAGGACCTTTGCACTGTCTCTGAGCTTCGCTCCATGGAGCAGCGCTTCGAGGTGGCGTCTTTGCTCCATGACGGTATGATCTATAACGATATTCTGGAGCGCACCGGTGCCTCCAGCGCCACCATCAGCCGCGTGAACCGCTCTTTGAGCTACGGCACCGGCGCTTACGACAAGCTCTTCAGCCGCATCAAACCTGCCAAGAAATGAGTAGCTACGATTCCCTGGCCGCCAGCTATGACGGCCTGATGGCGGATGCCGCCTATCTCAAGCGGGCGGACTATCTGGATAAGTGCCTGAAAAAGAGCAGGATCGAGGTGGAGACCATCCTGGACCTTGGCTGCGGCACCGGCACCATCTCCTGCCTGATGGCGGAAAAGGGATACCGGGTCCTGGCCTGCGACGCCTCTATAGAGATGCTCAGCGCGGCGATGATGAAGTCTGCCGGGATGGAGAACGCCCCTATGTTCCTCCACCAGTCCATGGAGAAGCTGCGCCTTGCAAGCGAGGTGGACGCCGTGATCTCCACCATCGACGCCATCAATTACCTGACAAAGGAAAAAGCCCTGCGGGAGACCTTCAAACGGGTGTACAGGTGGCTCAGGCCCGGCGGACAGTTTATTTTTGACGTCAATTCCCCCTATAAGCTCCGCCGTATGGACGGCCAGCTCTATACCGATGAGACGGAGGAGAGCTACTGCGTGTGGCGCACCTTCTTCTCGCAGAAGCAGCAGGTGTGTACCTATCAGGTGGACCTGTTCCGCCTGCGCAGGGACGGTGCCTGGGAGCGGGATTATGAGGAGCACCGGGAGCGGGCCTGGACCGAGGAGGAGCTGAGAAGCGCTCTGGCGGAGGCCGGATTTACAAAGGTGAAGCTCACTGCGGACCTGAAGCAAAAGGCTCCCGGGGCGGAGGAGGACCGGTGGATCTTCCACTGTGAAAAGAAATAAGGGGACGGAGGAGTTCCCCGGACCATTTACCATATGTAAGAGATGTAAGGAGAAAAATTCCCATGAGTGACCAGTTGGTACGTGCCATTTCCAAGGACGGCTATGTGAAGGCCGTTGCTGTTTCCACCCGGGACCTGACCGAGCGGGCAAGACAGATCCATAAGACCCTTCCTGTTGCCACGGCGGCCCTGGGCCGTACGCTGGCCGCGGCCTCTATGATGGGCAATGCCCTCAAGGGCGAGGGTGCAAGCCTGACCCTGCAGATCAAGGGCGGTGGCCCCCTGGGCACCATTCTGGCCGTTTCCGACAGCGAGGGTAATGTCCGGGGCACCGTGGATAACCCCCAGGTGGACGTGCCCTTGCGCCCTGACGGCAAGCTGGATGTGGGCACTGCTGTGGGCATGGACGGCACCCTGACCGTGATCAAGGACCTTCATATGAAAGAGCCCTATGTTGGCAGCGTGGGCCTTCTTGGCGGTGAGATCGCCGAGGACCTGGCGGCCTATTTCGTGGAGTCTGAGCAGATCCCCTCTGCCTGCGGGCTGGGCGTGCTGGTGGACCGGGATCAGAGCGTGCTGACTGCCGGCGGTTATTTGATCCAGCTGCTGCCCGGCGCCACGGAGGATATTATCACCATGGTGGAGGGCGGTATTTACGCAGCCGGTCCTGTGACCAAGCTCCTGGAGGAGGACAGCGATCCTGAATCCCTGCTGCGGAGGGTCATGAGTGACTTTGAGCTGGAGATCCTGGAAAAGAGCTCCATCGAATATAAGTGCTACTGCAGCCGTGAGCGCATGGAGAAGGCCCTCATCAGCCTGGGTCCCGAGGAGCTCAAGGCTGTGATCGATGAGCAGGGAGATGTGACCCTGTCCTGCCAGTTCTGCGATAATGACCAGCTCTTTACCAAGGCTCAGTTGGAGGAAATGCTGGCCAATATGGGTAAAAAGGGCTGAGTTTCGGCCTGAAAAATGCCGTCGAAAAAAAGTTGAAAAAATCTTGAAAAAAGTATTGACAAATAAGGGGTGCATGGATATAATAACTTTTGTCGTCTGACGGCGGCGCACTCGGGAGCATAGCTCAGCTGGTTAGAGCACCTGCCTTACAAGCAGGGGGTCACTGGTTCGAGTCCAGTTGTTCCCACCAAGTTATTTGGCCCGGTAGTTCAGTTGGTTAGAACGCTAGCCTGTCACGCTAGAGGTCGACGGTTCGAGCCCGTTCCGGGTCGCCATCTCCTAAAAGGCGAATTCCGCCTTTTAGGTCCCCTTGGGGTTGAGATTCCCCTCTGTACCCTTGGGTACAGAAAAAGATTTGCCCAGAT
>JAFOCY010000100.1 GCA_017380995.1 Oscillibacter sp.
CGGGATGCCGTGGAGCACGCGGAAAACTATGAGGGCCTGGAGATCCTGGATGTGAACGACTATCAGGAGGCTCTGACCATTGCACAGAACTGTGCAGAAGAAGGTGATGTGGTGCTCCTGTCTCCTGCCAGCACCGCTTTTGACCGGTTTGCCAATTTTATGGAGCGGGGAAAAGTCTTCAAGGAGCTCGTAAATAGCCTGACATAAAGGAAAAGCTCCTTCGCATAAAAAGATGCGAGGGAGGCGATACCATGAAGCGGGGATTCTTTGCCTATCGCCGTTATCGGGACCGGAAAGCAGTGGCGCGTACGGTGGGATTCTTTCTCATCGTTACCCTTTTGGCTGTTCTGATCTATGCATCCCTTCAAATGCGGCCCCTTGTGGAACGTATGGCGGTGACCCGGGTGGAGAATACCGTCAACCGTATTGTCTCAGAAGCTGTAGATGAAGCCATTACCAGCGGAAAGCTCAGCTACGACCGGCTGATTTCCTTTGAAAAGGATGCTGACGGGCGTATTACCGCCGTACACAGCAATATGGCGGCCTTCAACCAGCTGCAAGCGGAGATCCTGGATATCGTCCTGGCCCGCATTGAACAGGTTTCGGCCCGGGAGCTCTCCATCCCCATAGGGAGCCTGACGGGCACACCTCTTCTGGCTGGGCGGGGGCCCCGCATCCGAATGCGGATGGAGTCTATCGGCTCTTCCTCGGCAGAGTTTCAAAATCAGTTCGAAACGGGCGGCATCAACCAGACACGCCACCAGATCATTCTGGAGATCAATGTCAGCGTCAGCATCCTGCTGCCCGGTTTTACAACAGCTACGAAAGTTTCCAGTGCTGTCACCGTTGCAGAGACCGTTATTGTAGGGGCTGTACCGGAGACCTATACCTATTTTCACACAACGGATACCGACTATATAGAGGACGCCAAAGATCATGTCCTCAACAGATGATAAGGGAGGACCCAATGGATTACCGTGAAGAGATCAAGGAGCTGCGCGAAAAATTAGCGGAGCATGGCTACCGCTACTATGTGCTGGATGATCCTATTATTTCAGATCGGGAGTATGACCTGATGAACCGCCGTTTGGAGGAACTGGAGGCGGAACACCCAGAGGAAATCACGCCGGATTCTCCCACACAGCGTATCGGCGGCAAGATCTTGCAAGGGTTTTCGCCTTACACACATGAGGCGCCTTTGGAGAGTTTGCAGGATGTGTTCAGCGCCGAAGAAGTGGCGGAATTCTGTGAGCGGATGGAGGAGAATTTGGGGCTTTTCGCAGAGTATTCTGTTGAACCGAAGGTGGATGGCCTTTCTGTGGCCCTGGAATACCGGGATGGTGTTTTCTTTCGCGGAGCCACTCGCGGTGACGGTCGTGTGGGCGAGGACGTGACGGAGAATTTGAAGACGATCCGCTCCATTCCCATGACGCTTCCTGAGAAGCTGCCCCGCCTGATCGTCCGCGGTGAGGTCTATATGGCGCGCAGTGTCTTCGAAGAGATCAATGCCATGCGTGAACTTCAGGGAAAGGCCTTGATGGCCAATCCCCGTAATGCTGCGGCAGGATCATTGCGTCAATTGGATCCCAAGATTGCGGCTGAGCGTAAGCTGGATATTCAGATCTTCAATTTACAGCTGGCAGAAGGGAAGTCCTTCACTTCTCACGCAGAGACGTTAGAATATCTGAAGACACAGCGTTTTAAGGTGATCCCCTTCAAAACCTTTTCCGGCGTTTCCCAGGTGCAGGCGGAAATCGACCGTATCAATGATGAGCGCATGGAATATCCCTTTGATATTGATGGTGCGGTTGTAAAGGTTAACTCCTTGACTGACCGCGAAAAATTAGGATCTACCGCAAAATGCCCCAAGTGGGCGGTGGCCTTCAAGTATCCCCCGGAAAAGAAGCCCTCCCGCGTGACGGATATCGTGGTGCAGGTAGGCCGCACCGGTGTTCTGACGCCTAAGGCGGTGTTGGAGCCGGTGCGTTTGGCGGGTACCACGGTGACCAATGCAACGCTTCACAATCAGGACTTTATCACCGAAAAGGATATCCGTATCGGAGATACTGTGATCGTGCAGAAGGCAGGGGAGATCATTCCTGAGATCGTAGAAGTGGTGCGGGACAAGCGCCCGGAGGGGACGGTGCCTTATCAGCTGCCTGCTGTTTGCCCTGTTTGCGGCGCGCCTGTGAGACGGGAGGAGGATGGCGCCGCTGTCCGCTGTACCGGTGCGGAGTGTCCTGCCCAGCTTCAGCGGAACATCACCCACTTTGCAAGCCGGGATGCCATGGACATTGAGGGGCTTGGCCCCGCTGTGGTGCAGCAGTTGGTGGAAAGTGGTCTTATCCGTAATGTAGCGGACCTTTACAGACTGAATGCCCCGGATGTTGCGCAGCTTGAGCGCATGGGAGCGAAGTCTGCCGAAAATCTGATCCATGCCCTGGAAAAGTCCAAGTCCAATGACCTGTCCAAGCTAATTTACGGACTGGGTATCCGTCAGGTAGGAGAAAAGGCGGGAAAAGTCCTTGCATCCCATTTCCGTACGATGGATGCGCTGATGGCAGCGACCGAAGAAGAGCTTACGGAGATCAGTGATGTGGGAGCGGTCACAGCCCGCTGCATTGTAGAGTATCTGGGCTCTTCCCAGTCCCGGGACCTGATCCGCCGTCTGAAAGAAGCCGGGGTCAATATGGAGTCTACTGCAAAACTGGTGGATGACCGCTTTGCGGGGATGACCTTTGTCCTCACCGGTACTTTGACCCGGTTTGACCGCAAGACCGCGCAGTCCATGATCGAGGACCGGGGAGGAAAGGCGGCGGGTTCTGTTTCCAAGCGCACCACCTACGTGGTGGCGGGCGAGGCTGCCGGCAGCAAGCTGAAAAAGGCGCAGGAACTGAATGTTCCGGTCCTGAGCGAGGATGAATTTGCCAAAATGCTGGAGTGATACGAAGTGCCGCAGGGTTTCCTGCGGCACTTTTGCTGATTGTTCATATTTTAAGGTTGGACAATGGGAGAGAGATGTGATATAATTCATAATTGTATTCTTATGCAAAAGAAGGTGTCATCATGCGTATCAACGTGTTAGGCGTTGGTTTTGATAATCTGACAATGGCGGAGGCTGTAGATCGGGGTATGGAGCTGCTGCACAGCCCCGGCGCCCACTATGTGGTTACTCCAAATCCCGAGATCGTGGAGGTTTGCCGGGAAAATCCGGAGGCAAACAAGGCCGTAAACGGCGCGGACCTGGTCCTGCCTGACGGGATTGGCGTCATCAAGGGTGCGGCGATGCTGGGAACGCCTCTGAAAGAGAGGACGCCTGGCATTGAATTTGCGGCCCACTTGATGGAAAGAATGGCAAAGGAGGGGTTGTCCCTCTATCTCCTGGGCGCAAAGCCCGGCGTTGCGGAGCTTGCTGCAAAAAAACTTCAGGAAAAATATCCCGGACTCAAGATCGCCGGTACCCATGACGGTTATTTCAAGGAAGACGCCCCTGTGGTGGATGCCATTCGTGAAAGTGGCGCGGACGCCGTATTTGTCTGTTTAGGTGCCCCGAAACAGGAGTTTTGGATGGTGAAAAACGGAGAAGCCACCGGTGCCCATCTTCTTTGCGGCCTGGGTGGAAGTTTGGATGTGTTTGCAGGTACTGTGGAGCGGGCACCGAAGTTCTTCTGTGACCATGGCCTGGAATGGTTCTACCGCCTGTGCAAGGAACCCAGACGCATTGGCCGTATGATGAAGCTGCCTTTGTTCCTCATTCACGTTTCGAAGGAGAAAAAGAAATGAAAGGCAGACTGATCGTATTTGAAGGGACCGATGGCTCCGGCAAGGCTACTCAGTCCCGCTTATTGTGTGAGCATCTGCGCCGGGATGGCGTTTATTTGGAAAACATCAATTTTCCCCGCTACGGAAAGCCTTCCGCCGCCATGGTGCAGGAGTATCTGGACGGGAACCTTGGTAAACATCCCGGAGATGTGAACGCTTATGCCGCATCCATGTTTTACGCCATGGACCGATATGCTTCCTATAAGCAGGACTGGGGTGATTTTTACGAGGCAGGCGGCCTGATCGTTGCAGACCGTTATACCACCTCTAACGCTGTCCACCAGGCTTCCAAACTTCCGGAAGGGGAGCGGAAGGCGTATCTTGAGTGGCTTTTTCACACGGAGTATGAGCTTCTGGGCCTTCCAAAGCCCGATCTGGTGGTGTATCTGGATATGCCCACGGAGATCACCGAGCGTATGATGCGAAAGCGTGAGGCGGATACCAATACTCACGCCGATATCCATGAGCAGGATGCCGCGTATCTTCGTGCCTGCCGGGAAAACGCCCGCGCCATCGTTCGCGATTGCGGCTGGACGCATATCCTCTGTGCGGAAGGGGATCAGCCCCGTACTCCGGAGGATATCCATGACCAGGTCTACGGATTGGTCCGCGCTCTGCTGTGAGTTGAAAAGACGACTGGAAAAAGCGGGATGCTCCGCACCCCGCTTCCTCCAGAATTCAAAAAGATGTAGTATTTTCAGCAGCAGCTTTCCTGGTGATTGCTGCAGCTGCTGTTATTCCAGGATCCGCAGCAGCAAAATAGCAGGATGAGGATCACGATAAGGAATAAGCAGGAACAGTCGTTATTCTGAAAAGACATGGTTCTCACCTCACTTTTGTTTCATCCTATGCGGCAGGCTTATCCATCAGGCATGACCTGCCGGGTAAAATTTTCCCTCGCCCAGTGGCGGGAGATATGGAGGTTTCAATGGCTGAATATAAACGAGAAAGAAGGAGCGATACTGCCAGCTGGGATGCCGGCGAGGTCCGCCGCGCGGAGGCTCCTCAAAAGAAAAAGCGCCGGCGCAGACGGCGCATGAACCCTATTTTGTATATTCTGATGGTGCTGTTGTGCTCGGCACTGCTGGCAGGCGTGGGCTGGCTGTTGATGAGCGATCTTTGCGCCTTTAACCGCGGCGGCATCGTGGAAAAGACGGTGGAGATCAACGCTGACGATGATATGGGTGATGTGGCGGACAAGCTCAAAGCCCAGGGGTTGGTCAATTATGACTGGTTTTTTGAGATTTTTGCCACCGTCACCAAGGCAGAAGAAAAAATTGGTATCGGTACCTATACCCTGAATACCGATATGGACTACCGGGCGTTGATCCTGGGAATGCGCTCTACTTCCGGTAATATGAAGGCCGAGACTGTGAAAGTTACGATCCCCGAGGGTTACACCGTAGAGCAGATCATTAAGCTCCTGGCCAAAAACGGCGTTGCTTCGGAGAAGGATCTGCTGGAGGCGGCCAAAACCGCTGATTTCAAGTATTCCTTTATCGATAATGAATCTGAAGATCTCAGCCGCCTGGAGGGTTACCTGTTCCCGGACACTTACGAGTTCTATGTAAACACCAAAAAGCCTTCCAGTGCGCTGGATAAGCTGATCTCCACCTTTAATAACCGCGTAGAGGCGCTGGACGAAGAGCTTTGGGATGCAGCGAAGGCCAAGGGTTACGACATGGAGGACATCATCGTTATCGCTTCTCTTATTGAGAAGGAGACCGACGGCACAGACCATGCCAAGATATCTTCTGTTATTTATAACCGTCTCAGCGATGATGGCGGCCACGGCACCTACAAGATGCTGAATATCGACGCTGCATTGCTGTATGCTTTGCCTGCCGGTACCACCTCTCTTACCAATGCGGATAAGGAGATGGATTCTCCCTATAACCTCTACAAGTATCAGGGTCTGCCTCCCACGGCGATTGCAAACCCCGGTCTTGCTTCCATTAAGGCGGCCCTTTCTCCCGAGGAGACCGGTTACTATTATTACGCGCTGGGTACCGATGGAAGACATCACTACTCCTCTACGCTCTCTGAGCACAACGCCTTCCTGGCAAGCGGAAATTACGGTGGATAAACGATGATCAAACGAACAAAGCCGGAACTGCTGGCTCCGGCAGGAGATATGGAACGGTTGAAAATGGCCGTCTTGTACGGCGCCGACGCCGTGTATCTGGCCGGTACCGACTTTGGTATGCGGGCCTTTGCAGGAAATTTTACGCCGGACGAGCTGCGCCAGGCTGTGGGTTTTGCCCACAGCCATGGCGTTCGCGTCCACTGTACCATCAATACCATGCCCCGCAACGATGAGATCGTCCGGCTTCCTGAGCATTTGGAGCTTTTGAACGACGCGGGAGTGGACGCCATCATCGTGGCAGATCTTGGTGCCTTCACGCTGGCAGGGAAGTATGCCCCTAAGTGTGAGCGGCACATTTCCACCCAGGCCAGTATCTGCAACTATGAAACGGCCAGGGCCTGGCATGATCTTGGTGCCAGTCGTGTGATCCTGGCCCGGGAAGTGGGCTTGGAGGAGATCCGCACGATCCGGGAGAAAACCCCGGAGGATCTGGAGATCGAAGCCTTTGTCCATGGCGCCATGTGCGTCAGCTATTCCGGGCGCTGCCTCCTTTCCAACTACATGACGGGCCGGGATTCCAGCCGCGGTGCCTGCGCCCAGCCCTGTCGTTACCAGTACGCCCTGATGGAGGAGAAGCGCCCCGGCGAGTATTTCCCCATCGAGGAAGACGAGAAGGGGACATACATCCTCAATTCCCGGGATATGTGCATGATCGATCATCTTGGCGATTTGTGTGACGCCGGCCTTTCCAGTTTGAAGATCGAGGGCCGGGCCAAGTCCGCCTACTATGCCGCCATTGTCACGGGCGCTTACCGCCACTGTCTGGATGATGTCTGGGCGGGCAGGGAAGTGGATCCCATCTGGCGGGCGGAAGTGGAGCATGTGAGCCACCGGCCCTATTCCACAGGGTTCTATTATGGTTATCCCGGGCAGTTCTACGAGAACTCGAGGTACATCCGTGAGTGGCAGGTAGTTGCACTTGTCACCGATTGCGATGCAGAGGGAAATGCGACGCTCTCTTTACGCAATAAATTCCGTACCGGTGATACCGTGGAGCTGGTTGGCCCCGACAGCCGTCCCTTCTCCATGACCGTAGGTCAGATGTGGGATGGGGAGGGGAATCCTATCGACGAGCCCCGCAATCCTCAGATGACTTTCCGTATGAAGCTGCCCCGTCCTGTGCCGCCCTATACTCTGGTGCGCCACGCCGTGGAGTTGTCTGCAAAATAATAGAAAGAAAAGGCACCGGATCGGTGCCTTTTCTTTTGCCTGTATGTTATGGAGATGGGGATTTAGGAGATCATTACTTCTTCAGAATCTCATGACGGACATAGTCAAAGGCGGCGTCCTCGCCCTCGTCCCGGAGCTTGATGAGCATGGCGCCCAGCATGGCTTCTGTATTAGGGTGGAGAAGAAGCCGCCGTCCCTTGCCCCGAAGGAAAAACTGATAGGGATCGCCGGGGTCAAAATCCTTACCCCGGTAGGTTTTACTGGCAGCCAGACGGTCACAGAACATCTCCGCCACATACTTGGCGGGCATCTCAATGCCGGAGATACCATCGGCAGTATAGTCCGTCCAATATTCGAAGTGGTGGCGGTTGCGGCCCTTGTGGTGCATCCAGGAGGCGCTGTATCCGTTCTCTCTGCGCTGGGCGTCGTTGGGGCTGCGGGTGCCCTGAAAATATTTCACTCCCGCGCAGAACTCTACAGGAGAATACTTGGACAGATCGTGGGTCAGCCCCTGCCAATAAAGCCCCAGACGGAAACAATACTTGCGCACCAGGGCACGGTGGTGATGTACGGTTTTCAAATGTCCCCAGAAGTTCATGCACCTTCACCTCGCGTTTCTTTTCAAATAGTGTAGCACAAACTTTTTTTCTCTTCAAGGTGTTGCGGATGCAACTGCCTAAAAAAGGACTACATGATAAGCTGTATCAAAAGGAGGGAAGGATATGCTGGTTTTGGTTTTAATTTTCGGATTGCTGATGGCTATGGCGCTGGTGCATGGGTATGTGGAGTCCTTCCGCACCGGCCCATCCCACTGTATGGGCTGCGGGAAGTGTGATCATAACGGCGGTGTCTGTGTTCTTACGGGAAGACATCTTCGGAAAGGGAAAACGGTTGCGCCGGGAAAAAGTTCCCCGTTGACAAACAGCGAAAAAAGGATATAATAAATGCATCTTGATAAACGCGATGACAAAGCCAGCCTTGTATACCCGGCTCAGCGAGAGGGGGAGACGGTGAAAGCCCCTTGCCTATGGACACATGGCAGCCACTTTGGAGCAGTCCGCGAGGAGCGGAACGGTTCATCCCCGTTAC
>JAFOCY010000101.1 GCA_017380995.1 Oscillibacter sp.
AGGCCAGGGGGGCCACCTCGATGTTGCCCCGCTCCAGGTACTTCTGGTAGGTCTCCGCCCCCAGCATATCAAAAAGGGCGTCGTACAGGGGACGCAGGTAGGGGTCCACCTTGCTCTGGAGGTCACCGGGCAAAAAGCCCAATCGCTCGCCGGCCTCCACGGCGGGACGGGTGAGGATGATGCGGTTGACCTGCTTGTCCCGGAAGGCCTGGACGGCGGCGGCCACCGCCAGGTAGGTCTTGCCGGTGCCCGCGGGGCCCACGCCGATGGTGATGGTGTTGTTCAGCACAGACTTGATATATTCCTTCTGGCCGATGGTCTTGGGCTTGATGGGGCGGCCCTTTGCGCTGATGCAAAGGACGTCCCCCGTCAGCTCCGTGATGCGCTCGTCCTGTCCGGATCGCACCAGGCCGATGACGTAGCGCACATTCTGCTCGCCGATGATCTCGCCCCGGCTGGAGAGGGTCAGCAGGGCCTGGACGGCCCGGGCGGCCAGCGCCACGTTTTCCTCCTCGCCCTCTACCCGCAGTTCTCCCTCCCGGTTCACCACGGTGACGTCAAACTCCTTTTCCAAAAGGCGGATGTTCTCGTCAAAGGACCCGAAAATATTCACGGCCTGTTCCAGCCGGTCAATGCTGATGCGCTGTTCCATGATCGTTCCACTCCTAACGTAGATTGCCCCTCACGGCGTTTCCAGTAAAATAGGGGCCAATTCCCCGATGCTCTCCTCGCACTCCGCCCGGAGCGTCACTTCCAATGTGCCGCTGCGCGCTTTGGCGGTGCAGAGGGAGGAACTGACGGTGCCGTAAGGCTCCACTTCCCGATGAAGGCGGTCTTCCAGGACGGCCCGGCCCAGCTCCTCCAGAGCGGCGGGGTCGGCGGCGGCCGGCTGCGTTTCAAAAAACTGCCACTTCTCCTGCTCCACCGTCACCGGCAGGGGCACACCCAGGAAGCTTAGTTTCATTCGTTTTGTTATTTTATCATAGTTTCGTCCTTCGATGCTACTGTTTCCAAAGAATTTTACCCGTTTCTTTCCGAAAATCAGGGAGTATCCCGTCTTTTCCCCGGCATAGACCTTCTTTTGGACCGTCAGGGGCAATTTTGCCGTCAGGGTATGCCAGGTGCGGCCCTTTACCTCTCCCAATCCCGCCGTGGTCCGGGCGCCGAAATTCTCCGTGTCCTCCACGCCGGAGATGAGGATCTGTCCCTCCTCCACGCTCATGCCCTCCACCACGCACTTCACGCCGGAAAAGGCGTGGATCTCCAGCACCAGCCCCGCCCGCCGGGCCACCAGATTGGAAAGCGCCTTGCGGTCCACCGTCTCCGGGACCGGCACCCGTTCCCGGACCTGGACGCTGGCCCGGCAGCCGGAGACGTTCACCGTCAGCCACACCAGCTCCGGAAGCTCCAGCAAAATGCGGTTTCGCAGGTCCTCTCCGTCCAGGGACAGCCCAAAGCTCCCGATGCCCACCCCCTGCTCCTCCAGGGCGCGGAGGATCACCTCGTCAGGGAGGGTCTCGTTTCCCTCGATGGTAAACTCCCAGATGAAAAAGGACCCCAGCACCAGCCACAGCCCCACCGCTACCGCCCCGGCGGCCAGGGCGGGACGACTGAGAAGGCGGCGCAGGGTATAGGGGGCCCCGGAGCGGCGCAGGGGCGTGACGCTGCACTCCAGCTTCCCCGCCGCCCGCCGAAGCTCCCGGAAATCGGCGCGGCTGAGGCGGCAGGTGAAGGCAGTCTCGCTTTCCCACTGCAGATCCCAGAAGCCCAGGTCCCTTGCAGCGCAGAGGTTCAAAACCCGCTCGGGGAAGGCGCTCTCCACCCGCACCAGTACCTGCCCCCGCAGGTAGTTCACCGCCCGGCTCATTCCGTCAGGCCCTCCAGCCATGCAACAGCGCAGATTCTCCCGCCGATGCGCAGCTCCTCCGCCGTCATGGCGGTCAGGTGCAGTCCCCTTCCCTCCACCCGCACGATGCCCGCGGTGGTGTTGGCGTCGATGCGCTCGGCGGAGTAGGACAGCAGCCCCGTGTGGTGCTCCAGATAGACCTCCCGGCTCCCCACCATCTCCAGATGGGGCAATCCCGCCACGATGTCCGCCGGCAGGTCAAACCGCTCCGCCAGGTCCGCCAGTACTTTTCTTCCCCGTTTTTCCATGTTCTCACCTCTTGGCAAAGTCTATGCGCCCCTTCCTCCCGGCATACCGGGCGCCGCGGCAGCATAAGGTGAGAGCGGTGATGGATATGAAGATCAGATATGGACCCTTGTGCCTGCTCAGCGCCCTGGGGGTCTTGTTTTTAGCAGAAAGCACCTCGATCCGCGCTGCCACGACCGAGGCCCTGGCACTGTGCGCCGCCTCGGTGATCCCGGCCCTGTTTCCCTTTCTGGTGGTGAGCTCTCTCCTCCTTTCCTGCGGTTTGGGAGAATGGGCGGCGGTGCATCTGGCGGGGTTTATGACGCCTTTGTTCCGCCTTCCCGGCTGCGCCGCCTCGGCCCTGCTGCTGGGCCTTGTGGGGGGCTATCCTGTAGGGGTCCGGACAGCGGCCCAGCTGTACCGCCAGGGGAGCCTGACGAAAAACGAAGCCTCCCGGCTTTTGACCTTTTGCAACAACGCAAGCCCCGTGTTTTTGATCTCCGTCCTGGGGCAGGGGGTCTTCGGGAGCTTTTCCGCGGGGCTATGGCTGTGGCTGGTCCACCTCTCCTCCGCCCTTTTGACGGGACTGCTGTTCCGCCGAACCGAGGCCCGGGACCCCACGGTGCCGCGCGTCGGAGAGGTGCGGGCGGTGCACCTCCCCTCCGCCTTTGTCCGCGCCGTCACGGAGAGCACCTCCGCCATGATCTCCATCTGCGGTTTCGTCACTCTCTTTTACGTCCTCTCCCGGCCCCTGGCCGCCCTGGGGGGAAGCGTGGGGGCGGCCCTGACCGGTGGAGTGGAGCTTTTTTCCCTGACGCCCCTTTTAAAGGCGGACGGCGTGGGCTTCGTTCTCGCCTCCGCCTGCACCGCCTGGGGCGGCGTGAGCCTGCACTGCCAGAGCGCCGCCGTGCTGGAGGGAAGCGGCCTGAGCCCCCGGTGGTGCGTGGTGGGCAAGGCCGTCCAAGGCCTTTTTGCCGCCGCCCTGGCCGCCCTGGTCTGGGGCCGGATATAGAAACACCCTCCGTCGCCATTTTTCGACAACGGAGGGTATTTTCATTTGCTTAGTTTACGAATTGTATTCGCTTTTTCTCACTTGGCATCCATACGGACGGCCACTTCCAGGGCGATCTCCATCATGTTGCGGAAGGAGGTCTGGCGGTCCTCAGTGGAAAGCTCAGCGCCGGTGACGATGCTGTCGGAAATGGTGCAGATGGCCAGAGCCCGCTTGCCTGCCTCGGCGGCGTTGCAGTAGAGGGCGTAGGACTCCATCTCGGCGGCCAGAACGCCCATCTCGGCCCACTTGAGGGTATCGCCGGCCTTGTTGTAGAAGATGTCGGAGGAGAGGAGGCTGCCCACGTTGGGCTCCACGCCCTTCTCACGGGCAACGGCCACAGCGGTCTCCAGCAGCTCGAAGTTGGCGATGGCGGCGAAGTTGCCGGGCAGGCCGAACTGGTGGGCGTAGTTGGAGTCAGAGCAGACGCCCTGGGCCATGACGATATCCTGGAGCTGGAGCTTTTCGGTCATGGCGCCGGCGGAGCCGATGCGCAGGATGTTCTCCACGCCGAAGAAGTGGAACAGCTCATGGGAATAGATGGCCATAGAGGGGCAGCCCATGCCGGAGGCCATCACGCTGACCTTCACGCCCTTGTAGGTGCCGGTGTAGCCCTGGACGCCGCGGACGTTGTTCACCAGGACCGCGTCTTCCAGGAAAGTCTCTGCGATGAATTTTGCCCGCAGGGGGTCACCGGGCATCAGAACGGTTTTTGCGAATGCGCCTTCCGGGGCGTTGTTGTGAGGGGTTCCCATAATCAGTAAGTATCCTCCTTTAAATTTTCAGTGTTTTTCACTGCTTTTACGATCCTGCTGGTACCCAGGCGCTCGGCGCCCAGGGCGATAAAGTCCTCCGCGTCATCCAGTGTGGCGATGCCGCCGGCAGCCTTGATCTTCACATGGGGGGCCACATGGGCCTTGAAGAGGGCCACATCCTCCCTCGTTGCGCCTCCGCCGCCAAAGCCGGTGGAGGTCTTGATGTACTCCGCGCCGGAGTCGGAGACGATGGCGCAGAGCTTGATCTTCTCTTCCTCCGTAAGCAGGCAGGTCTCGATGATGACCTTTAAGAGCTTTCCCTTGCAGGAAGCCTTGATAGCCCGGATTTCGGAGAGGATCTCCTCCCACTTTTGATCCTTCACCCAGCCCAGGTTCACCACCATGTCCACTTCCGCCGCGCCGTTATCCACCGCGTCAGAGGCCATAAAGCACTTGGCCGCCGTGGTTGCATAGCCGTTGGGGAAGCCGATGACGGTGCAGATGGGGAGCTTGCCCGCAACATACTCTGCCGCCTCACGGACATAGGAGGCCGGGATGCACACGCTGGCGCAGCCGTACTTCATGCCATCGTCGCAGATGGCCCGGATCTCGTCCCAGGTGGCGGTCTGGCTCAACAGCGTGTGGTCACACATGGCCAGGATCTTCTTCACATCCATGCCGAAAACTCCTTTTTCACATTTTTTTCATTATAGCATGGATGGGAAAGAAGATGCAATGCCTTTTGCGCCGCTTGTAATGCTTTGCCCCAGGTGCTATAATACGGATAATCTTCTTTGGGAGGTCCCTATGAAAAAACGTCTGGTGTGCCTGCTTCTGTGCCTATCTTTGTGTGTCCCCTTCGCCTCCGCTCTGGAGGGGGAGGCGCGCCGCGCCGCGGACACCCTCCGGTCCTGCGGTCTGGTGCAGGGCACCCCGGCGGGGGATGATCTGGAAAGCCTTTGTACCCGCGCCCAGGCCCTGGTGCTTTTATATCGGCTGGGCGGCTTCCCGGCAGGCCAAGGCACGCCCTACGCCGATGTCCCTGCCTGGGCGGCAGCGGAGGTCTCGGCCCTCTCCGGCGCAGGCATCCTGGCAGGTATTTTTGACCCGCCCCTGCTTCAGGGCGGGGAGTACATCAGCCCCGACGAGTGGAGCGCCCTGCTGCTGCGCCTTTGCGGCATTGAAACGCAGGCGGAGGACGCGGCCCTCTATGCCCGGCGGCTGGGCGTGATCCCCCGGGAATACACCAGTCCCCTGAGCCGGGGGGAGGTGTTTGAGATGACCTGCAGCGCCCTTTCCTACGCCTATGACGGTGCCACGCTGGCCCAGCATCTGGGACTGGAAGCTCCCGGTGAGCGGCTTTTGGAGCTGCGGGAGGTGGCGGACCACGCTTCCGCCGCCGTATTCTCCCTGGAGTGCTATGCAAACCAGCGCTCTTACGACAAGGGCAAGCTCTGCGCCCTGGGCACCGGCTTTTTCCTCACTGCGGACGGCGTGGCCGTCACCTGCCACCATGTGCTCGAAAAGGCGGAAATGGCCACCGTGATCCTCTCCACCGGTGAGGAATTTCCGGTGGAGGGCGTTCTCTGGTTCGATGAGGCTGCGGACCTGGCCCTCATCCGCGTGAGCCCCACCTCTGTGGACGAATTCATCACCACCCCCGCCTTTGCCACCCTCCCCCTCACCACATCCCGGGAGGTCTATCCCGGTGACCGGGTCTACACCATCGGAAATGCCCTTGGCATCGGCCTGTCCGTTTCGGAAGGAGCGGTGGCCTCGGTGGGCATGGACGCCACCCTCACCGACCTTCCCGTCATCGTTTCCAGCGCCCCCATCTCCCCGGGCAGCAGCGGCGGCCCCCTCTTCAACCAGTACGGCCGGGTGGTGGCCGTCACCGCCGGGGCCTACACCGAGGGAAACAGCCTTTATATCTCCATCCCCGCCGACTGCCTGATGGAGCTGGATCTCACCACCCTCAC
>JAFOCY010000102.1 GCA_017380995.1 Oscillibacter sp.
AGTTCAAGCCCCGCTCCCATTTGCTCACCGCCTGGGTGGAGACATGGAGGGCGGCGGCTAAATCGGACTGGGTGAGGTTTTTCTCTTTGCGGGCCTGGGCGATGAGGGAACCGGTTTTCGTGGTGTTCATAGGGGCCTCCTTTGGGCGGGCGGCCAGTAGCCGCCCCTATGGGGTGGAGTGGATGGAAAAAGTATAGCGTGAGAAGCAAAAAAAGGCAATCAACCTGCGGTTGAATGGAGGGATGAGATGGAAAAGATGGACTTTGGGGCCCTTTTGCGCAGGGCTCTGGACAAGATGGTGGAGGGGGAGGAGGGGGAGCGGCTCCGGGCCCTGGGGTACAAGGGGACCTGGATGGACCTTCTCGCCCAGGCCCAGATCGAAAAGGCCGCCCGGGGAGACTCCACCGCCTTCCGCCTGGTGCGCGACGCCCTGGCGGAGGGGGAGGAGGGCGTGGACATCCGACAGCTCACAGACGCGGAGCTTCGGAATCTGTTGGAGGCGGAGGATGGATAAGATCCGCGCCGAGCTTGCCGCACGGGAGCTGGCCCGCCGGAATTACGGCGACTACCTCCGCTATGTCCACGGCCCCGCCTGGACCCACACCCGTATGGCAGACTTTCTGGCCCGCCGGGTGCAATCCTTTTTGGAGGAGAAGACCGGGCGGGCCTATGACCTCCTCATCATCCAGACCCCGCCCCAGCACGGAAAGTCCATGGCCGTCACCGAGAGCCTCCCCGCCTGGTACCTGGGGAAATACCCGGAGAGGAGGGTGATCTTAGGGTCCTACAACGAAGCCTCCGCCGAGCGCTTTGCCCGGCGGAACAAGGAGAAAATGAAGGCCTACGGCAGGACCCTGTTCGGCGTCTCCATCGGGAAGGTGGACCGCACCACGGAGTTTGAGCTTCAAGACCACAGCGGGCGGCTCATCAGCCGGGGCATCCTCTCCGGCGTCACCGGAAACCCGGCGGAGCTGATGATTTTGGATGACCCCATCAAAAATAGACTGGAGGCGGACAGCCCCGTCATCCGCCGAAGGCTCTGGGAGGAGTGGCAGAACTCCTTCAAGTCCCGCCTTGCCGCGGGGGCCAAGGTGATCCTCATCATGACCCCCTGGCACGAGGACGACCTGGCGGCCCGGCTTTTGAAAAGTGAACACCATGTCACCCTTCTTCGTCTCCCGGTGGAGGCGGAGGAGGGTGATTTGTTAGGCCGCAAGCCGGGGGAGCCGCTGTGCCCGGAGCTGGGAAAGGACGAAGGGTGGCTCCGTCAGTTCAAGGCCGGCTACCTCTCCGACCCCCAGGGCGGAGCGCGGGCCTGGCAGGCCCTGTACCAATGCGCGCCCAGAAAAGAGGAGGGAAACCTCATCCGACGCAAGTGGTGGAAGTTCTACGACCCCGCCGAAGTGAAAGACTTCGCCGTGGAGGTCATCAGCGTGGACGCCGCCTTCAAGGGCGGGGAGCAAAACGACTACGTTGCCATCACCGTGTGGGGCAAGCGGGGGAACGACTACTTCCTCCGCCAGTGCCGCAATGAGCACCTGGACTTTTCCGCCACCCTCCGCTCCATCCGGGAGGTGAAACGGAGCTACCCCCGGGCGGGGGCGGTGCTCATCGAGGACAAGGCCAACGGCAGCGCCGTGGTGAACGTGCTGAGCCGTGAGATGTTCTGCATTCCCGTCAGCCCCCGGGGCGGCAAGGTGGCAAGAGTCAACGCCGTCAGCGCCGCCATTGAGAGCGGCCATGTGTTTTTGCCCCGGGAGGCCCCCTGGCTGGGAGAGTACCTGGAGCAGTGGAGCGCCTTCCCGGCGGCAAAGCACGACGACATGGTGGACTCCTCCACCCAGGCACTGAGCTACCTTCTCTACAGCCCCGGAGAGGTGGGGGAAGGAACAGCGGAGGAGGACGGATTTTGGGGGGAGAACCTCTATGAGGTCTATTAAAAGAAAGGAGCAAGAAAAATGAACGAATGGAATCCCAATGAAGCGCTGCTGCCGGAGGGGTGGGAGGAGGGGGCGGACCTGTTTGCCCCGCCCGCCGAAGAAGCGGCGGAGGAAACCGCCCCCGAGGCGGCGGCTGAAGAGGCGGAAGAAACCGCCCCGCCTGAGCGGGACTACGCCGCGGAAGTGGCGCTTCTTCGCAGGATCTGGCCCGATTTCAAGGAGATGCCCGAGGAGGTGGCCCAAATGGCCGCCGAGGGCGAGAGCCTGGTGGCCGCCTACGCCGTGTGGCAGGGCAGGGAACACCTGAAGGAGGCCCAGACCCTCCGGGCGGAAAACGCCGCCCTCAAGCAGAATGCCAACGCCGCCCTCCATGCCCCCGTCCGGGGCGTCAAGGGCAGCGCCAAGCAGAAGATCAGCGATTTTGAAAGGGGGTTTGAGAGTGTGATGTAAGAGCACAGCCGCACAGACCAGACGCAAAACGGATTTTAGAAAGGATGATTTGAACAATGAATGGTGGAATGAACCTTGCGTCCAAGTACGCAGCCAAGATCGACGAGCGCTTTGCACGTGCCTCCCAGGCCATGCTGGCGCTGAACAATGACTACAAGTTCACCGGCGTGAAGACCGTGAACGTGTACTCCATCCCTGTGGTCCCCATGACCGACTACACCCGCTCCGGCACCAGCCGCTACGGCGAGCCCGATGACCTCAGCCGCACCGTCCAGACCCTGACCATCAACCGCGACCGTGCCTACACCTTCATCATCGACCGCGGCGACCGCGCCCAGAGCCAGATGGTGATGGATGCCGGCAAGGCCCTGAGCCGTCAGCTGGCAGAAGTGGTGGTGCCTGAATACGATACTTATGTATTCCGTATGCTGGCAGCAAAGGCCACCGAGCGGGGCAACTACGCAACCACCCCCATCACCAAGGAAAACGCTTATGAGAGCTTCCTCGCCGGCATGGAGCGCCTTGGCAACAAGAACGTGCCCGACAGCGGCCGCGTGTGCTTTTGCACCTACAAGTTTGCCAACCTCCTCAAGCAGGACAGCGCCTTCATGCGCTACGGCGATACCTCCCAGGAGATGCTCTCTAAGGGCGTCATCGGTGAGGTGGATGGCTGCAAGATTGTGAAGGTCCCCGCCTCCCGTCTGCCCGCAGGCGCGGCCTTCCTCCTGACCTACCCCAGCGCCGCCACCGCCCCCAAGCAGCTGGAGGAATATAAGATCCACGACGATCCCCCCGGCATCTCCGGCTGGCTGGTGGAGGGCCGCTTCATCTACGACTGCTTCGTCCTCAAGGAGAAGGCCGACGCCATCTACTACCACGGCGCCCAGGCGGTCATGAAGCCCCTGAACGTGCTGACTGCCGCCTCCGCCCCCGGCGAGACCTCCATTCTGGTGGAGCCCTCCGCTCCTGAGAGCGGCAACAGCTATGTCTACACCCTGGCCGCTGACGCCAAGAGCCTGACCGCTCCCGCCTACGGCGAGAGCTACAGCGGCGGCACCGCCCTGAGTGCAAACGGCATGACCGTGGCGGCAGGCAGCAATACCGTGGTGGGCGTTATCGAGCTGGATGGCAGCGGCAAGGCCGTGGCCTACGGCAGCGCAGAGATCAACGTGGGCTAACCTACCGAAAAATCTGAGGATTTTTCAAAGAGGGGAGAACTTATGGAATTTTTCTTCGGGATGCTGGGGGCCCTGGCGGGCCTTTGGCTCTACCGTGCCGGGGAAAAGGCGGGGCGGGAGCGCCCCGCCGCCCCCGGGGCGGAACAAAAGGAGGGCCTGGTCCAGAGCCAGGAGGCCTTCCGCTTTTTGCAAAATTACAGCGCCGAGCAGGCCTACGGCCTGACGCGGCAAAGTGAGGTGGAAACATGAACAACACAACCTGGGAGCTGTACGAGGCGGGCAGGAACTATAACCACCGCCTTGTGCCTGACCAGTACTCCCTGGTGGAGACCAATACCGAATTTTTCGCGGGGAACCAGTGGCTCCACCTGCCCCAGACCCCTGCCATGCGGAGCCTGCCCAAGCCCACCTTCAACATTTTGAAGCGGGTGGCCAGCCTCTTTATCGCAAGCCTCACCAGCTCCGCCGTGTCCATCCGCTACGAGCCTTTGGCCTACTACGACGGCAGCGGCGATGCCGATCCCCACGCCGGGGCGGTGCGGATGGCAAACGCCGCGGTGAAGAACCTTTTGGAGCAGTTCCGCTTTGACTACCGGGTGCGCCAGGCCCTCTTTGACGGCGCCCAGACCGGCGATTACTGCGCCCACTTCTACTTCGACCCCGCCGCCAAGCCCTACGGCGGCTTTCTGGGGGCGGAGGCGGGAGAGATCCAGATGGAGCTGGTGGAGGGCATCAACGTGATGTTCGGCGACCCCAATGACCCCATTGTGGAGCACCAGCCCTATATTCTCCTGGTGGGCAGGGACACGGTGGACGCCCTCAAGGCCGAGCAGGCCCTCCGGGGCGGCTGGGGCGAGATCGAGCCCGACGCCGAGAGCGGCTCCATGACCGCCGTGGGCGGCAAAACGGAGATCGAGGGCAGCAAAGCCCTCTACCTCTACTGCTACCGCAAGGTGGACGGGGAGGTGGTGGTGAGCAAAGTGACCCGCACCGCCGTCATTTACGAGGATGTGCCCACCGGCATGAAGCGCTACCCCATCGCCTGGGGCAACTGGGAGCGCCAGCGCAACCAGTACCACGGCAGGGCCCTGGTGACGGGTCTGGTCCCCAACCAGATCTTCATCAACTCCATGTTCGCAACCGCCATGCGCCACCTCCAGCTCATGGCCTTCCCCAAGACGGTGTACAACGCCGACATGATCAACGGCTGGACCAACGAGGTGGGCCAGGCCATCGCCGTCCACGGCCTGCGGCCCGGCGAGAGCGTGCGGGAGGTGGCCTATAACCTCCAGGGCGCCGAGATGAGCCACCAGATCTTCTCCCTCATCGACAAGGCCATGGCCTACACCAAGGAGTGCCTGGGCGCTACCGACGCCCAGCTTGGCACCGCCAAGGCGGAAAATACCTCCGCCCTCATCGTCCTCCAGACCAACGCCCAGGTGCCCCTGGAGAATATCCGGGCGGGCCTTTACGAGTGGGTGGAGGATATCGGACTGATCCTGCTGGACATGATGGCCGCCTACTACGGTGAGCGCGCCATCGTCACCGAGCGGGAGTTTACGGAGATGGTCCTCTCTGAGAGCGGTGCCCCCGTCCTGGAGGAGGCTACCGGCCGGGTGAAAACGGAGAAAAAGAAGCGCACCGTGGCGGAGCGGTTCGACTTTTCTCAGTTCCGGGACCTCTATTTGAAGGTCTCCACCGATGTGGGCGAGAGCACCTACTTCTCCGAGATCGCCATGACACAGACCCTGGATAACCTGCGCCGGGAGGGCGTGATGGATATGATCCAGTATCTGGAGCGGCTGCCGGAGAAGTTCCTGCCCCGCAAGGCGGAGCTCATCGCGGAGCTGAAGGCGAAAGGAGGCGCAGCATGACCTACGGAGAACTCAAACGCAAGGTCCTGGAGCTGATGGACCGCGCCACCGTGGCGGGTAGCGACATCTCCCCCGCCTATAACGGCCAGAGCGATGTGCTGCGCCGCATCCCCGGCCTTTTGAACGACGCCGTCATGCGCATCCGGGACCGCATCCCCCTGGAGGACCAGGTGCTGCTGGGGAAGACGCAGGGCGAGGCGGTGGGTCCCTACCGCCGCTACGCCCTGCCGGAGGATTTCTGGCTCTTCAAGACCGGATATGTGTGGCGGGTGGAGCAGGATAAGCTCCTGCCCTGGAAGGACTGGCAGCGCTGCGGCGATGCCATTTTGCTGCCCCCGGGACAGTTCTGGGTGCGCTACTACAAGTACCCCGCCCTGCTTCCCGCCGACCCCGGCGATGACTACGCGTGGGGCGAAAAGCGCCATGTGCTCTATATCGCCGCCTATTACGCCGCCGCCATGCTCTCCGCCGGGGAGGATAGCCTCACCTACACCGTGCTGATGCAGGAATTCCGCGAGCGCTTTGAGCGGCTGCGGGAGATCTGGTGCGAGGGCGAGCCGGTGGAGGATGTGTATGACGACGGGGGGTGGGACACATGAAAAGAGACTACCTCTATAAATTTCCCCGGCTGGACGGAGGGCTGAACCTCTGGGAGGAGGAGCTGGACCTGCAGGAAAACGAAAGCCCCCGCATGGAAAACCTCTGGTGGGAAAACGGGGGACTTAGGAGCCGGGAGGGCCAGAGCTACATCACGGCGGAGAACGCAAACGGCGTGGGCTATGCCGCATCAAGCCCCTTCTGGGACCGTGTGTTCCTCCACATCTCCTCCTCCCTTTACGTTCTGGACCACACCGCCGCCCCCGGAGAGGATGGCCTATACCCCCTGGAGGAGGTCTATGCCGGCGTGCCCTACGGCCGGGGCACCTTTTTCCGCTACGGCGACCACCTCTACTATAAAAACCGGGGCGGCTTCCTGCGCATTGCCTACACCCCGGAGGGGGAGGCCCTCTTCACCGTTCAAAAGGTGGAGGACCTGGCCTACACCCCCGTGATTTTGCTCAACGCCCACCCCCAAAGCGGCAGCGGCGACCTTTATCAGCCCCAAAACCGCCTGACAGGCCGCAAGACCGTGAAGTATGCCGCGGTGAACCGGGAGGATAAGGTGGTAAAGAGCGGAGACGGCGTGAAGCGCATCTTCCCCCTGGAGGTGGAGGACCTCAGGGGCGTTTCGGCGGTGTACCTGGGGACGGAGCGCCTCAGCGCCGCCCTCTACGAGGTGAACACCGACATCGGCTCCGTCACCTTCACCACCGCCCCGGCGGAGGGGGTGGAGATCACCTTCGCGCTGGAAACAGGCATTGACCGCTACAAGCTCCCCGAGGGGGACATTGAGGCGGTGGAGGCCGTCCGGGTGGAGGGGACGCTTCTAAATGAGGAGACGGACTACACCGTGGACCTCACTCTGGGGGCGGTCACCTTTCTCAAAGCCCCGGAGACCGAAAATAACGGCGTTGCCATCACCTACCGCAAGGAGGACCCGGAGGCAAAGGAGAGCATCATGAGCTGCCGCTATGGCGGCGTCTATGGCGGGGGCGTCCAGGTGTGCATGGTGCTGGGGGGCTGCGAGGCCCAGCCCAACGCCCTGTTCTGGAACGGCAACGACGATACCGCCATGAACCCCGGTTACTGGCCCATGCCCTTTTACAACCTCTGCGGCGACAGCGCCGAAGAAGTGACGGGCTTTGGCCGCCAGTACGGAGAGCTGGTCATCTTCAAGGAGCGAAGCATCGGCAAGGCCGGGTGGTCCGTGGAAGAGGTGAACGGCAGAGACTCCATTTCCCTGACCTACCAGCGGGTGAACGACAAGACGGGCTGTGACCTGCCCTGGACCATCGCCCTGGTGGAGAACAACCTGGTCTTTGCCAACCGGGAACTGGGCCTTTGCAAGCTCCTCTCCGCCTCGGCGGCCTATGAGAACAACGTCTCCCTTCTCAGCCGCAAGGTAAACGGCGCCGACGCCCGGCCCGGTCTTCTCCAGGACCTGCGTATCCACGCCTCCGCCCTGGGCTTCCACGACGGGGGACGGTATTGGCTTTGCGTGGGGGACCATGTCTACCTCTGGGACTGCCGCCTGGGAAGTGACCCCAGGTGGTTCTACTTTACCGGCGTGGAGGCGGCAGACTGGTGGACTTACGGCGGCAGGCGCTATCACCTCAACAGCTCCGGGCGGGTCACCAAGATGGGCAACACCTACTGCGACTATGACGGCCCCATCCCCAAGGTCTACCGCTTTCCCAAACGGAACTTTGGCTCCTATGTG
>JAFOCY010000103.1 GCA_017380995.1 Oscillibacter sp.
ATAGAACGATCATACCCCATTTTGCGGTCTTTTCAAAGAGGAAATTTTCTGCTATAGTAGCATGGAGAAATTATTTACGAAAGGCGGTCGCCTTATGAATCTTTGTGACCTCCGGGCCATCCAGGATCTGCTGGAACGCCACGGATTCCGTTTTTCCAAGTCCATGGGGCAAAACTTCCTCATTGACGAGTCCATTCCCCAGGACATTGCCGCCAGCTCCCGGGCGGACAAAACCTGCGGTGTTCTGGAGATCGGCCCCGGCATCGGCCCTCTGACAGCCCAGCTTGCCCAACGGGCAGGCAAGGTGGTTTCCATCGAGCTGGATAAGACCCTCCTCCCCGTTTTGCAGGAGACGATGGCGGACTATGAGAATGTAGAGATCGTTTCCGCAGATGTGATGAAGCTGGACCTGGACGCTCTCATCCGCGAAAAATTTGAAGGCTTGACCCCCATTGTCTGCGCCAACCTCCCCTACAACATCACCACTCCCGTTATGACCAAGCTGATGGAAACAGCGGCTTTGCAGTCCATCACCGTATTGGTCCAGAAAGAAGCCGCCAAGCGGCTCACCTCCGTCACCAAGGACGTAGGCCCTCTCTACTGGCAGCTGCAGTACCGCATGGAGACAGAATACCTCTTTGATGTTCCGGCGGACCGTTTCTACCCCCAGCCCAAGGTCACCTCCGCTGTGATGCGCTGCGTGCGTCGGACAAAGCCCGCCGTGGAAGTGGAAGACGAGAAGTTCTTCCTGAAGGTCATCCACGGAGCCTTCCTGCTGCGCAGAAAAACGCTGGTAAACAGCCTCTCCTCCGCTTTTTCCAAGCTGGATAAGGCTGCCATCGCCGCTGCCATTGAACACTGCGGTCTTCCCCCCACGGTCCGGGGTGAGGCCCTGGCTCTCAACGACTTTGCCGCGCTTGCCAAAGCGCTGAAAGGATAACACTATGCTGTTTGTTTGTTACCCCAAGTGCACCACCTGCCAAAAGGCCCGGAAGTGGCTGGAAGAACAGGGTGTGGATGTTACCATCCGCGATATCAAGCTGGAAAATCCCAGCGCAGAGGAGCTGCGGACCTGGTGGACGGTGAGCGGTCTGCCTTTGAAAAAGTTTTTCAATACCAGCGGCCTTCAGTACAAGGCCCTGGGCCTGAAAGATAAGCTCCCCACCATGACCGAGGAAGAGCAGCTCGCCCTTCTCTCCTCTGACGGAATGCTGGTCAAGCGCCCCATTCTGGTGGGTGAAGGCTTTGTCCGGGTGGGCTTCCGGGAAAAGGAATGGGAGGATACGCTGTGATCCGTCAGTATGACTTTGCCCCTCTGGACGGCATCACGAAAACCGTATTCCGCCGGGTGTGGAACGACCAGTTTGGCGGAGCAGACCGCTTCTTCATTCCCTTCTTCTCCCCCACCTCCGAACACGTGATGACAAGCCGTGACCTGAAGGAACTGGACCGGGCAAGAAATGCGGGACTGGAGCTGGTCCCACAGGTCATGACCAAGCGGGCAGAGGATTTCCTCTGGGCCACGGAGATCGTAAAGGACCTGGGCTATACGGAGGCAAATCTCAACTTAGGCTGCCCCTCCGGTACCGTAGCAGGAAAAGGCAAGGGTTCCGGCTTTCTCTCCAAGCCCGATGAACTGGAAAAATTCTTTGATGAGGTCTTTTCCAAAGTCACCCTCCCCGTTTCCGTAAAGACCCGCCTGGGCATCCATGACCCCGAAGAATTTGAGCGCATCCTGGAGATCTATAACCGCTATCCCATCCACTGCCTCACCATTCATCCAAGAGTCCAGAAGCAGTTTTACAAGGGTGAGGTCCATTCGGATGCCTTCGCCAAGGCTCTGGAAAAGAGCAAAAATCCCGTCTGCTACAACGGCGATCTTAAGACGGTGGAAGCCTTCCGATCCTTTGAAGAGCGGTTCCCCACCGTGGAGCACGTGATGGCGGGCCGGGGCGCCATCGGCGATCCCGCCCTGCTGCGCAAGGTCCGCGGGACCGGAGAAGCTGCCACGCGTGAGGAGCTGCAGCACTTCACCAAGACCCTTTACGCAGCCTACACCGAGTTCTATCAGGGGCAGGACGCCCAGGCTGCCCAGCGCATGAAGGAAGTCTGGTTCTACCTGATCCACCTGTTTGTGGGCGGCGAGCGCATCGACCGCAAGCTCCGCCGTAACCGGGACCCCCGGATCTATGAGCAGCTGGAGGCCACCATCTTCGCAGAACTCCCCCTTCTGGATCATCTGGAAGGCGATCTGGTTTGATATAAAAACATCTCCGCCGGAAAAATCCGGCGGAGATACTTTTTTAGTTGAGGGTAAGGTCTCCGTCCTTCACCCAGCCGGCCTTGCGGCACAGATGGTTGATGAGGGGACAGAGGATAGCAGGCAGAACAAAGGAGATGAGGATCAGACCCAGCCAGTCAAAGGCGGTGGGAACAATGGCCACAGCACCGTTTTCGATAGCCTTGGCGCTGGGCTCCAGCCAGCCGGTCCAAACACCCAGCTGACCGCACAGTCCGCAGGTACCCATACCAGAGTTGATGGCGGCGCCGTTCATCTCCAGCTTGAAGATGCAAGTAGCGATGGGGCCAGTGATGGCGGAGGTCACGATAGGCGCGATCCAGATACGGGGATTGCGGACGATGTTGGGCATCTGCAGCATAGAGGTGCCAATGCCCTGGCTCACCAGACCGCCCCAGCGGTTCTCCTTGAAGCTCATCACGGCAAAACCAACCATCTGGGCGCAGCATCCTGCAACCGCCGCGCCGCCGGCAAGACCAGTAAGGCCCAGCACAGAACAGATAGCAGCAGAGGAAATGGGCAGCGTCAGGGCGATACCCACCAGCACAGACACCAGAATACCCATAAAGAAGGGCTGCAGCTCCGTAGTCTTTACAATGAGCTGACCAAAGGCATTGGCCGCCAAACCGATGGGAGGCGCGATGACATAGGCCGCACCAACGCCCACCAGGATGGTGACGATGGGCGTAACGAGGATGTCCACCTTCGTCTCCTTGCTCACTGCCTTACCGCACTCCGCGGCAATAATGGCAACCAGCAGCACCGCCATGGGACCGCCCGCACCGCCCAGGGCATTACAGGCCTGGCCCACCGCGGCCAGGGAGAATAAGACCAGCGGCGGGGCCTGCAGGGCATAGCCGATGGCAACAGCCATGGCGGGGCCGCTCATGGAAGAGGCCAGGCCGCCAATGGTATAGGGCACCTTCTCAGAGATCTGCGCCGTCAAAAAAGCAATACCAAACTGAGAGCCGATGGTATTGAGGATGGTACCCACCAACAGCGTACAGAACAAGCCCTGGGCCATGGCGCCAAGGGCGTCGATTCCATAGCGTTTGGCGGAGATGACGATGTTTTTCCGTTCCAGAAATGCTTTCATACAAAACACCTTTTCCACATGTAAAGTATTTGATTGACAGGTGTCTTGACACCCGCACGGCACATCTTACACCCAAGGTGGACCTTTGTCAACAGCTTTTTTTGATTACGAAAACCTTTGTATGTCATGGAACCAGGGACACTCCCCTGGTCTTATTAAAAAAACCGGCCTTGCGGCCGGTTTTTGTTCCTTTATTCTTCCAGCAGGACGCCCAGTTCCCGCAGCCGGTCCACACAACGTCGGAAGGCTTCCTCGTCCGGACAGGCGAGTGTGTGCAGATGGATCCCCTCTGTTAAAACAGAAAGGGGCCGAGCCTCGGCGCTGCGGGCAATGAACTGGCTCACCTCATAGCGGCTGGAAAGGTCCAGTGGGCCGGTGAGCTGACCGTAAATCGGGTGCTCTACAATCACATCCAGCACCGTGCAGCCCTGGTCTACGATGGCATTGAGTTCAGCCTCCATGCCGGCGCTGTCATGCCGGCATGCCACCTTATGGATCACTCCAGTCTCCTCCTTGCGGACAACATAGCCCCTGGGCGTAGCGGAAATATCCGCTCCGGCAGCACGAAGCAACGCGATATCACCTACGATCACTTGGCGGCTGACAGAAAACTCAGCAGCCAGCACACTGGCACTGACAGGCTGTGCACTGCGGCGCAGCGTATTCAAAATGGCTTCCCGGCGGGCTTTGGCTTGCATGGCGGCTCCTCCTGCGATCTTGTAAGGTGTCTTTACAGTTTAACCCATCCCCCGGTATCGCGCAAGACATTTTTGCAAATCAATAGGAACTGATCTCCAAACTCTCATCGTCACTGCCTTTTTCGATGGAACGGATCTCCAGAAAATACTTCATGGTGGGGCTGACCTCCACCTCTACCCGGTCCCCCACCTTGCGGCCCATCACAGCCTTGCCCACAGGGGATTCCTTGCTGATCAGACCCTTTAGAGCATCCTGGCGGAGGGTGGTGACGATGCGGATGGTCATTTCCTTTTTTACCATCTCGTTGTAGATGACCACGGTGTCAAAAAGACTCACCACATCCTCCTGCTGCTTGACCTGGATGACCTTGGCGGTGCGGATCATCCCCTGGAGGTAACGGATACGGCTCTCGTTGCGGTTTTTGGCCTGCTTGGCACATTTATATTCAAAATTTTCGCTCAGGTCGCCAAAGGCCCGGGCAGTCTGGACCTCCTCGATGAGCTCGGGACGAAGGACACGGATGCGGTGATCCAGCTCCTCCTGCATTTTTTTGATGTCAACTTCTGTCAGTTCGTCGTACATAAGCCCTCTACCTTCCAAATAACAGTCAGTTGTAAAATAAGCATCCCGAACGCTGCTGCATTCGGGATGCTTGGTGACCCGACGGGGATTCGAACCCCGGACCCACTGCTTAAAAGGCAGTTGCTCTGCCGACTGAGCTATCGGATCGGCTATTCAAAACGGCGTGTCCGCATTTGGTAAAATGGCTGGGACGGCTGGATTCGAACCAGCGGGTGAGGGAGTCAAAGTCCCTTGCCTTACCACTTGGCGACGCCCCAATGTGGAAAGAAGAAAGGGACCGGGATTTCCCCGATCCCTTACTCTTGTCTGGGGTGGGTGATGGGACTCGAACCCACAACGCCCGGAACCACAATCCGGTGCTCTGCCAATTGAACTACACCCACCACATATACGGACGAGATCTGCTGAAGCATCCCCAAAGAGAGCTGGCACGCCAGAAGGGACTCGAACCCCTGGCCCACTGCTTAGAAGGCAGTTGCTCTATCCAGCTGAGCTACTGGCGCATTTCATGGAGCAGGTGACGGGAATCGAACCCGCATCCCCAGCTTGGAAGGCTGGTGCCCTGACCATTGTGCTACACCTGCGTAGCCCTCCGGGGAAATGTCAGCTTGGTTATATTAACATGTAGTTCCAGTTATGTCAAGAGGTTCTTCAAAAAATTTTCACTTTCTTTAATCCCCCCAAAAAGGCCCGGAATACACGCTCTCCACTCCCCTCCAGCCGTTCCGGGTGCCACTGGAGAGCCAGAATGGGATAGCGCCGGTGGACCAGTGCCTCTACAACTCCGTCTTCCGCCCACTGCACCGCCCGAAGGCCGCTGCCAAGGCGCTTGACTGCCTGATGGTGGGCACTGTTGACTTCCATCTCTCCACCATAGAGCGTCCTCAAAACACAGGGGCCGATCCCTGTCAGATGGCGGCGGTCTCTGCCCTCTACCTGACTGTGGCCGGGAATGTCCTGATCGAGAGTCCCCCCAAAATACACATTGATGACCTGCAATCCCCGGCAAATGCCCAAAACGGGCTTTCCGGCGTCAAGAAAGGTATCCAGCAGGCGAAATTCTTCCTCATCCCGGCCCGGTTCCACGTTGCACGCCCTGTTCTCTTCCCCATACCGCCAGGGCTCCACATCACCTCCGCCGGGAAGCAGCAGCGCCTCCGCTGACTCCGCATCCACGCACAAACCGCCGCAGCGCTCCACACAGCGATGATAATTCCGGAACCGTTCCGGATCTCCCGGAATGTAAATTCGTTTCATGTGCTCCCCTCCTTGCCGCTGCAGCATCTTATGCGGTTTCCTCTTGCAAATGTGACGGATCTGTGGCATAATATTTGGGCAATGGAGATGTACCCAAGTGGTTGAAGGGTCCGCACTCGAAATGCGGTAGGCGGGTAACACCGTGCAAGGGTTCGAATCCCTTCATCTCCGCCAGTCCCAAACAGGCAGGGTTCTCCCCTGTCTGTTTTATTATATGTACATCTCAGAGGAGAGTATCATGAAAAAGGTGACCATTATCGGCGCTGCCATTGTGGACGTTCTGGTCCGCCCGGCAGAGCCGGAAGTTTTCAAAACCGGCTCCTATGCTGCCCAGCAGATCAAAATGACCCATGGCGGCGATGGGCTCAACGAGGCCACCGTCCTGCGCCATCTGGGCGCGCCGGTCCAGCTGGTGACCGTCCTTGGCAGCGACGAAGCCGGGGACTCTGTGCTGCGCCGCATGGAACAGGTGGGGCTGGATACCGGAAGTGTACAGATCCACCCGGAACTTTCCACCAGCGTCAACGTGGTCCTGGTCCAAAAGGACGGTCAGCGCTGCTTTTTGACCGATCCCCATGCCAGCCAGCGGCAGCTTCGCCTGGAGGATATCACCATTCCCTCCGATACCGGCATTTTGTGCTTTGCCAGCATTTTTGTCTTCCCCCACATGAAAACAGCGGAGATGGCATCCCTTTTTCGCACTGCCAAGGCTCAGAGCATCACCGTCTGCGCAGACATGACCAAACGCAAAAACGGAGAAACCGTGGAGGACATTGCCCCGGCCCTTCAATATGTAGACTACCTGTTCCCCAATGACGCCGAAGCCATGCTGATCACCGGAAAAGAGACTCCGGAGGAGGCGGCAGAAGTGCTCCTGGAGGCAGGTGTTGGCACGGTGGTGGTCAAATGCGGTGCAAGAGGCTGCTACGTCAAGAGAGCCGACACATCGTTCTGGTCCCCGGCGGTCCAAGGTGTCACGTGTATGGATACCACCGGCGCGGGAGACAGCTTCGTGGGCGGCTTTTTATACGGTCTTGCCCAGGAGCTTCCCCTGGAAGACTGTGTGGACCTGGCCAACCGCTGCGGTGCCAGGGCAGTAGAGCACATCGGCGCCACCACCTGGATCGCCCCGTAAATCCAAGGCCTGCCGTTTTTTCTTCCGAAAACCGCATATACTACCCTCATCACCAAAGGAGGGCAGTCTATGATTGAACAGGATACCATTAAATTATTACGGGAATGCGATGCAGGCATCAAAATGGGCATCTCCTCCATCGACGATGTCCTGGATTATGTGTCCGCCGATGCACTCAAGCAAAAGCTGACAGCCTGCAAAGCCTCTCACGAAGTGCTGCAAACGGAGATCCAGGAAATGCTGGATGCCTATCACGATGAGGGCAAGGACCCAAACCCCATGGCCAAAGGCATGAGCTGGGTCAAGACCAACATGAAGCTGGCCATGAACGAATCCGACCACACCATCGCAGACCTGATGACCGATGGGTGCAATATGGGCGTAAAGTCCCTGGGCCGCTATCTCAACCAGTACAAGGCGGCCAGTGAACGCTCCAAGGATATCACCAAGCGTCTCATCGCC
>JAFOCY010000104.1 GCA_017380995.1 Oscillibacter sp.
CGAACGTATTGAGCATATATTTATCCCTGAAATTTCTACATGTATTATAAGTAATAATGAAATTAATCAGGCTAATTATACAGGAATAGAGTATAACTTGTTTGATTATACTAAATTAAATTTATCTTCATCTAAAAATGATGATATAAAATATAATGCTGATTTATTCTATAATTTAGTTAATAAGAGTATTTCTTTAATTCATAATGCCCATCTTTTACATGATGAATTGGAAGCATATTATATTAAAGCTATGGACTTCTCTGTAGCCGATAACATCTACGAAAAAGTAATTAAAAAACTAGAAAAATACGAGTAACAATATTAATTAAATATAAAAAAACCTCATGGCCCTGATGCTGGCCGGAGCGGTCATCGCTCAGGTGTTCAATACCCTGGGTGCCATCACAGGAAATGTGTTCATCTTCCTGGTGATCTCTTTCCTGGGAAATGCTTTGAACTTCGGGTTGAACCTGCTGGGCTGCTATGTCCACGACCTGCGTCTGCAGTGTCTGGAATACTTCGGCCGGTTCTATGAGGACGGCGGAAAACCCTTCCGGCCTCTGGCGGCCCAGACAAAATACGTTGACATCACGTAAGGAGGAACGAATATGGATATGAATCAGTTGATCGAATTGCAGCAGTCGGCTACCTTGCTGGGAAGCATCGGCGGCCTTGCCCTGGCCCTGCTTGGCGCGGGCCTTGCAGTGGGTCTTTCCTGCGTGGGTTCCGCCAGGGGTACCGGCATCGCCGGTGAGGCGGGCACCGGACTTCTGGCCCAGGACCCTTCCAAGTCCGGTAAGGTGATGGTCCTCCAGCTTTTGCCCGGTACCCAGGGCCTTTACGGCCTGGTGGTTTGGTTCTTCGCCCTTTACCAGATGGGTATGATCGGCGGGGAAGTGAACCTGACCATTGCCCAGGGAATGCAGTATTTTGTGGCCTGCCTTCCCATGGCCATTGGCGGATTGCTCTCTGCCATTGCCCAGGGCCGTGTGGCGGCCGGTTCCATCAACATTCTGGCCAAGAAGCCGGAGCACTGGTCCAAGGGCCTGATTCTCTGCGGCATCGTAGAGTTCTATGCCATTTTGTCCCTGCTTGCCTCTATGCTGATGCTTCTTTGGATCTGATACTGATTCTTGATTAAAAAATTTCATCAAGAATCTCACGTGCTGTGCACGCTCGAATTGTGCCGACGGCACAATTCGGTGTCTCATAAAAACTTAACGCGCTTCGCGCTATAAAACGGTTTTAAACCGTTTTCATAAGTTTTAGTATGATACTCCCATAGAAAGGGGGACCCCATATGAACGGAATCGAACGAATCACCGCCCGCATCCAGGCGGACGCCCAGGGGGAGATCGATGCCCTGCTGGCCTCTGCCCAGGCGGAAGCGGAACAGATCGAGGAGGAATACCGGCTCCAGGCGGAGGCCCTCCGTGCCCAACTGCGCAGCAAGGCGGAGAAGAACGCCCGTGAGCGGGAAGAGCGGCTGGTCAGCGCTGCTGAAATGGAAGGGCGCAAGACTCTTCTCGCCGCCCGGCAGGAGCTGCTGGATACGGCATTCCAGGCAGCCCAGGCAAAGCTGTGCCTGCTGCCCCATGAGGAAGCCGTGGAGGTTCTTGCAAAGCTCATGGTCCGCTCCAGCACCAGCGGACAGGAGGACGTCATCTTCTCCCAGGCAGACCGGGAGCGGGTGGGCGCTGAGGCGGTGGAAAAAGCCAACGCCGCAGGAAAAAAGCTGCGCCTTGCCGAGGAGACCCGGCCCATCCGGGGCGGCTTCATCCTGCGGGAGGGGCGGGTAGAGATCAACTGCGCCTTTGAGACGCTGGTACGCCTGGAAAAAAGCCGCAGCGCCGCGGCGGTGGCGAAGCTCCTCTTTCCATAAGGAGGGGCGGCTATGAAACGACTGAAAGATACGGCCTACCTCTCTGTTTCCACCCAGATACGATCCATGGAGAATACCCTCCTGACGCGGGACCGGCTGGAACAGGCGCTGGAAGCGCGAAGCGTGGAGGAGGCATTGAAGGTGGTCCAGGAGTGCGGCTACAGTGGCCTTCACAGCGCGGAAAGCAGCACTATCGACGAAGCCATCCTTGCTGCCCGGGAAAGCCTGGAGCGGGAGCTTCGGGATAGCTTGCCTGACCGGCGGATCCTGGATCTTTTGAAACTCAAGCATGATTACCATAACCTCAAGACCCTTCTCAAAGCCCGTCTGGCCCGGATAGAGGTCCGGCATATTCTGGTGGATCTGGGGCGCGTCAGCCCTGAAGCGCTGCGCCGGGCTTTGGAAGAGGAAGACTACAGCCTGCTGCCTCACACCCTTGCCGCCGCGGCGGTGGAGGCCCGGGAGATATTGGATACCACCCGGGACGGACAGCTGATGGATGTATTTCTGGACCGCTGCTATTACCGGGAGATGGTGGACCTGGCCCGGGAAATGGGAAGCCCCTTCCTGGAAGGTTATGTCCGCCGCCAGATCGAAAGCGCAAACCTTCGCTCCCTGGTGCGGACACTGCGGATGGGGAAGGGACCGGAATTCCTGATGGCAGTGCTGGTGGAAGGCGGCGAGATCCCGGAGGAGGAGCTGCTTCGTGTGAGCCGGGAGGGGGGCAATGGACTTTCCGAGCTCTATGCCCCCACGAGTTTTGCGGCAGCGGCGGAGGCGGCCGCCCTTTCCGGAGGACCGCTGACGGAGTTTGAACGCCTTTGTGATGATGCGGTGAGTGAGTATCTCTCCATGGCCCGGTTTGTTCCCTTTGGGGAAGAGGTGGTCATCGCGTACCTGGCTGCCCGGGAGACGGAATTTACGAATCTTCGCATTTTGCTGCTGGGGCGGAGCATGGACCTCCCTGCGGAGGTCATTCGCGCCCGGCTGAGAAGCTGAGAAAGGGGGCAACGCCATGACGGACCGCATTGCGGTGGTAGGGGACTGGAACTCCATCCTGGGCTTTCGCGCCCTGGGACTGGAGACGGTCCCCGTGAAAGACGTCCAGGAGGCAAAGGAGGCGGTACGCCGCCTTGCCAAGGAAGAATGCGCGGTGATCTACCTGACGGAGCAGCTTGCAAAAGACATGGCCGATACCCTCCGGCGCTATAAGGACGCTCTTCGTCCCGCCATCATTCTCATTCCCGGTCGGGAGGGGAGCCTGGGGATCGGAAAGAGCAACATTGAAAGCGCCATCAAGCGTGCCATCGGCACCGACATATAAACGTCCTAAAGAGGGGACACGAAATTTGTTCCAAGGAAGAAGGGATACTGATTGAGCGGTAAAGTTGTGAAGATATCCGGCCCGCTGGTGGTAGCCACCGGCCTGGCCGATGCCAATATGTCTGACGTGGTCCGTGTAGGACCCCAGCGCCTGATCGGCGAGGTCCTCACCATGAAGGGTGACTCTGCCTCCATCCAAGTCTATGAGGAGACTTCCGGCCTTGGCCCCGGCGCAGTGGTGGAGACCACCGGTGCGCC
>JAFOCY010000013.1 GCA_017380995.1 Oscillibacter sp.
AGCGCCGTCAGATCACCGGTGCCGGAAAGCTCCAGGCAGCCCGGAATCCAATAATGGCGTTTCGCGTCCACGCCTTGCTGAGAAAGCTCCTCTTCAAGGGCGTCCTGCGTGGTCTTCAAGGGATTATACTGGATCGTCATGGGAGCAACACCGTTGTCGGCTGCAAGGAATGCTTCCGCTTCTTCCCTGCCCAAAAGATTTACCAGCCGCTTTACCAACCACTTGGGATGGCTGTAGCGAATAGAGAGATATCGCTCTGCATCTTTATCCGGAATAGGGGGAAGCTCGTTTTTGTTCTTGGAGATCTTGCGCAGCACCGCATTGACAAGTCCGGCAGCCTGCCCACGCTTATTCATTTTCGCAAGCTCAACAGACTCATTGACTGCCGCACTATCAGGGATTTTATCCAAATAGAGAATCTGGTAAGCACCAATTCGGAGAATATCCAGCAGCGGAGGCTGGAGATGATCCGGCTTCTGGGAGCAGTAAGCGCCGATATAAAAATCCAGAAGCATCCGGTTTTGCATCACACCGTAGACAATACGGCTGCAAAGGGCGGCATCCGGGCCGGAAAGACCATCCCGGATGATCTGTGCTTTTAGTGCGGCATCCGCCCAGGCACTATTGGTCCGGCAGCTCACCAGGACCCGCAGAGCCGATGCACGGGCAGAAATCTTCATCTACGGTTTCCTCCTCTTCGGTTTTGACGGCCCAGGAAAATGAGCACAAAGCGCAGAAGCTGTAAAATGCTCATCAAAAGGGCTGCTACATAGGTCAGTGCAGCGGCCCGGAGGACCTTTCTGGCACCGTAATATTCATCTTCCTCCAGCAGATACTCCCCTTCAATGCTCTCCAAAGCCCGGGCAGAGGCATTGAACTCCACGGGAAGCGTCACCAACTGAAAGACAGTGGTAAGGGAGAACAAAAGGATACCCGCCAGGAACAGCTGCTGGCTGTACATCAGCGTTCCCACCAGGAAAAGGATCACTGCAAGCCGGGAACCAATGTTGGTTACTGACACCATAGCGCTGCGAACACGCACCGGAGCGTAACCCATGGCATACTGCACTGCGTGGCCTGCCTCATGGGCGGCAACTCCCACGGCCGCAATGGTGGGCGCATCATAGACCGTCTCGGAAAGATAGATCGTATTGCTGCGGGGATCGTAATGATCCGTCAGACTGCCACAGCAGCGGGCAATGGAAACATCGTGAACACCATGGGCCCGCAGCACCGCTTCCGCCGCTTGCGCACCGGTAATACGGCGGCGGTTGTTCACTGCATTATACCGTTTGAAACTGCCGCTGACCTGGAGCTGCGCCCAAAAGGAGAGCAGCAAAACAGGGATCAGCAAAAGACAATAAAGATTATTGGCGAGAAAATCGCCGTAACCATAGTAACCGTAAGAGTAATATGGCATAAACTACCTCAAATTCAAAAAATTCAAATTTGAATCGGATGGCCCAAGAGGTATGCCCCCGCGGCCATTCTTTTGCCGCCCTCGGCCTGGAGTTCGGTGATCAAAAGGCTCTTTCCATCGCCGCAAGCTACCTCGATCCCCTTCTTTCCTGCACAGAGGATCGTTCCGGGAGCCTTGTCCGTCTTACTGCCGGGGACAGTACGGTAAACCTTGAAGCGAGTACCTGCCAGCTCCGTAGTGGCACAGGGCCAGGGGATCAGACCCCGGACCTGACAATCGATCTCTCTGGCGCTTCGATTCCAGTCGATGGGAGACATCTCTTTGGAAAGCATGGAGGCATAGGTGTGCTTCTCATGGTCCTGAGGGGTACGTGTAGCGGAACCGCTGTCCAGGGCCTTAACAGCCTCGGAAAGGGCGTCAGCGCCCAGCTGTGCAAGACGAATCGTCAACTGCAGGGCGTCCTCTTCATCGGAGATGGGAGTGGTTTTCTGAAGGATCACATCACCGGCATCCAGCTCCTTGGCCATATACATAATGGAGACACCGGTCTCTTCTTCTCCGTCCAAAATGGCCCAGTTGATGGGAGCTGCGCCACGGTATTTGGGCAGCAGAGAAGAATGAACATTGATCGAACCGAAACGGGGATAATTCAAGATATCCTCAGGCAGGATCTTTCCGTAGGCCGCTACCACGATCAAGTCAGGGGCAAGGGTCTCCACGATGCCATAAGCCTCACCGTCCCGCATCTTAAGAGGCTGGTAGACCTCCAGATTTTGTGTGATGGCATATTCCTTTACAGGCGAGAAAGCAAGCTTGTGTCCGCGGTTTTTCGGTTTATCCGGCTGGGTAAAAACGCCGCAGATCTCATGTCCCTCTTCCACCAGGCGCTTTAAAGAGGCTACTGCAAAATCCGGGGTGCCCATAAACAAAATGCGCATCCTTATTCCCCTTCCTCTTCGGCTTCCAGATAAGCACGCAGCTCTTCCTCGGAGAGGAAGTGGTCGATGTGCTCGGTGTAGAGATGGCCATCCAGATGCTCCAGCTCATGGCAGAAACAGCGGGCAGTCATTCCTTCAGCCTCTGCCTCAAACCAGTCGCCATAGCGGTCCTGCGCGCGGACGCGCACAACAGCAGGACGGGTCACGATGCCCCACTTGCCGGGAACGCTGAGGCAGCCCTCAAGACCGGTCTGTTCGTCTTCCGCTTTCACGATCTCAGGATTCACCAGTTCCAGGTACGTTTCGCTCTCCTCATCCAACACAATGACGGCACGGCGCAGAATGCCCACCTGAGGGGCAGCAAGACCGGCGCCGCCCACCTCTGCCAGCGTTTCCGTCATATCATCCAGCAGGGCATGGAGCCTGGAATTAAAAGCGGTTACAGGGCGGCAGACCTTGGCCAGGCAAGGGTCACCCACTTCAACGATTTTTCGAAGTGCCATTTGTTTTCCTCCTTGACTGCGTTACTCCAACGTATTGCAGTCCACAAAAATATTCAATCCGCGGTGAGCGCGGTCGTTTGCAAATTCCTTCAAAAGCCAGCTGATCCGATCACGCAAGGCCTTTTCATTCTTTCCTACCAACAAAATACGGTACCGGTACCGATTATTCACCTTCAGGACCGGAGCCGGGGCAGGTCCCAAAACTTCAGATCCGGAAAGCTGAGGGTCCGTGCAAAGGTTTCGCAGCGTCTCCCGAACACCAACAGCCGCCCGAAGAACGACCCCTTCTTCCGTACCGGAAACCGTAATGGTAAAAAGATCTGCAAAGGGTGGGTAACGGCGGATCCGCCGCATCCGGATCTCTTCTTCATAAAACCGCTGGAAATCCTGCTCCGCCGCGCAGCGGATCACATCATTCCCAGGAGTATAGGTCTGAATCACTGCCCTGCCGGACTTTTTTCCGCGGCCTGCCCGGCCCACCACCTGCGTCAGAAGATTGAAAGTACGCTCAGCGGCACGGTAGTTGTCTGCATACAAAGAAAGATCTGCTGAAAGGACACCAACCATCGTCACATTTTCAAAATCCAATCCTTTTGCAACCATTTGGGTCCCCAAAAGAATCGGAATCTTTTCATTTTCAAAACGGCTGAGAAGTTTTTCATGTCCTCCGGAAGTGGTGTCGGCATCCATGCGCAAGATCTCCGTTTCCGGAAATAGACTATGAAGCTCTTCTTCCACTTTCTGAGTGCCGGCACCCACGTGCTTCATGATGCCGCCGCATTCGCTGCACCGATCATCACTACGCTCAGAATGGCCGCAGTAGTGACACATCAGCCGGCCGTTTGCAGAGTGGTAGGTCATGGCCACACTGCACCTGGGACACTGGGGCACATAGCCACATTCTCCGCAAAGAAGCATCCGGCTGCTGCCACGGCGGTTCAAAAAGAGAATACTCTGCTCTCCCCGCTTCAAATTCTCCTCCAGCTCCCGCCGGAGGTCCGCACCAATCAGTCCGGGATTTCCCTCCTTGATCTCCTTTCGAAGATCAGAAATAATAACCTGGGGCAAACTCCCGGCATTATAACGTTTGTAGAGAAGAGCTTTTTTATAAATCCCCTGTTCTGCCGCCCACGCGGATTCTATACTGGGAGTGGCAGAACCGAGCACCATCACACAGCCCTGGCGGGCACAGAGAAATTTTGCAATGTCCCGGGTATGATACCTGGGAGGATTTTCCGACTGGTAGCTGCTCTCCTGCTCCTCATCCAAAATGATAAGCCCCAGATTCTTTAAAGGGGCAAAGATGGCGGAACGGGTCCCCAGGACCACCTGTACCTCTCCCCTGCGGATGCGTTTCCACTGGTCATACCGCTCGGAAACGCGGAGGGAGCTGTGGAGCATGGCAACACTGTCTCCAAAGTAAGAAGAGAACTTGCGCATCATCTGAGGCGTCAGCACGATCTCAGGAACCAGTACAACCGCAGTTTTTCCCTGTGCCAAAACCTCCTGCACAAGGCGCAGATACACCTGCGTCTTACCACTTCCGGTGACTCCCTGAAGTAAGACCGCTTCCCCTTTTCCGGTTTTGGTCAGGGAAAGAATCTGCTCAAAGGCTTTTTCCTGCTCATCATTCAAAATGATGGGCTCACCTTTTTCGTCCGCCATGATTTGAGGGACCCGCAATTCTTCCTCCTCGGAAAAACTGATGATCCCGCTTTTCTCCATGGCTCGAAGGGTCTGGGCGGAAATTCCGGTAAAGTAGGAAAGATCCGAAGTGGAAGCACGCCCAAGCGCGGAGAGGAGCTGAACGACTTCATACCGCTGCGGTGAGGCACGCCGCTTCGATTCCAGCAAAGCCAAAGCATCCTCGCTGGAGATCGCCAGGGATACCATACGGCGCTTTTTGTCCCCAATGCGGCGCTTGGTATGGCTCTCGCAGAAAACAACGCCGGCTTTTTGAAGCTCCCGCAGCGTGGTCCCGACCTGTTCTCCGCACATGGATCTCAAGGTTTCCAAGTCAGCACTTCCGCCGGAGGAAAACAGCACGTCCAAAACTGCACCGGCTCTTTTTATCTTACCAGCCTGTGCCTCGGCCTTCTCCCGGTCCATATTTTCTGTAAGATACCAGGTTTCTTTCATCTGATACCACAAACCTGTGGGCAAGATGGTTTTTACCGCCTCAAAAAGGGTGCAAAAGTACCGCTGGCGCATCCAAAGAGCCAACGCAATCCCATCACTGTCCAATACAGGCTCCGCATCCAAAACAGACTTGATGGGCTTGAGCCCCGGGATTTTAGCTCCCTCTCCCCTGGAGAGGATCATGCCGTCAGAGGCCCGGTTTCCCCGGCCAAAGGGAACGATGACCCGGACACCCGGAATTGCTGTTTCCAGCAATTCCTCCGGTACCAGGTAGTCGTAAGGCTTATCAATGGAATAGGGCGCGGCGCCGACCGCGACTTTTACGATCACCGCAGTCTCCATGCCTCGCCCCTCCCTCGTTTGTTCTCTCAGATGGTCAGATCCATGCCGCTGGCATCGATCTTGCCGTCGGCCACTTCATGAATGGCCAAGGTAACGGCCTTTTCATCCAGGTGGATCTCATCGCGGTCCGCCTCATCAGCGATCTGACGGGCACGGCGGGCAACCACATCCACCAGCATATAACGGTTGGGGATACGGGAGGTCAGCTTACTCATAGCAGGATACAGCATCATAATAATCTACTTCCAATCTGCCGTTTCGGCGAAAATTTTACAAAGTTCTTTTTATTGACCGGAGATGATCTCCATACGCTCTGTGGGCTTGCAGTGCTCAGCAGTCATGATAGCGTCAAGCTCCCGCACAGCGTTTTCTACAGAGTCGTTGATCACAAAATAATCATACGTGTGGGCGGTCTGGAACTCTACCTTTGCTCTGAGAAGCCGCTTTTGGATCTTTTCAGGGCTATCAGTTCCACGTTCTACCAGACGGCGCTCCAGTTCTCCCCAGCTGGGAGGTGCAATGAAAATCCGCACAGTATCGGGCCGCTTGCTTACCACCTGGATCGCTCCCTGGACCTCGATATCCAAAATAACGTCCTGGCCGGCATCCATGGCGGCGTCTACATACTTCTTAGGGGTGCCGTAAAAATTGCCTACATACTCGGCATATTCCAAAAACTCATTCTTTCCGATCCAATCCCGGAACATATCAACATCAATGAAATGATAGTGAACACCGTCTTCCTCTCCTTCACGGGGAGCACGGGTGGTGGCGGACACAGAAAAATACACGTTGTCCCGCTTGGCAAGCAGAGACTTCAAAACCGTGCTTTTTCCAACGCCAGAGGGACCGGAAATAATGAATGTTCTTCCCTTTCTCATTCTTTCTCTAACTCCTTCTCATCCTGGGGCCGGGGATTGAACCGCTCCACCGGCAGGGCTGACAATATCACATGGTCACTGTCCATGATGAAAATAGACGCAGTTTTACGGCCATAAGTAGCGTCAATCAGCATCCCACGCTCACGAGTCTCCTGGACCATACGCTTGATGGGAGCGGAATCCGGACTGACGATGGCCACCAGACGCTCCTGGGATACCAGATTTCCAAAACCAATATTGATGAGCTTCATCCCATCACTCCACGTTCTGGACCTGCTCGCGCATCTTCTCTACCTCTGCCTTCAGCCCCACGACCACCCGGGCAATCTCCACATCATTGCACTTGGACCCGGTGGTATTTGCTTCTCGATTGACCTCCTGGATCAGGAAATCCATCTTGCGGCCCATGGGTTCATCAGATTCTACCATGGTACGAAGCTGGGCAACATGGCTGCGCAGACGGACCGTTTCTTCATCTACAGCAACCTTGTCCGCATAAATGGCGGCCTCTGTCAAAATGCGCTGGGGATCAATGGTGGTGCTCTGCAGAACCTCCTGCATCCGGGCAGTAAGCTTTTCGCGGTATTCCTTCACGGTTTCGGGAGAGCGCTGCTCCACCTGGGTGGTATAATTTTCAATGGTAGTGAGGCGATTCAGGATATCCTCCGCAAGCTTTTTACCTTCTACCGCACGCATAGCGTTGTAGGATTCCAAAGCCTCCTCCAGCACCTCGCAAAGATCGCTGCTCACAGTCTCCAGATCCTCATCAGCCTTGGTAACGGTGAGTACGTCAGGGAAACGGGAGAGCTGTTCGGGCGTTACGTGAGACTCTGTACCACAGACCTCTGCCAAGGTCTTCAGCGCCTCAGCGTAACCTGCTGCCAATTCCCGGTTCACAGTGACTTTCGCAACATCTGCAGCAGAGGCATCCACGCTGATGTAGACATCCACTTTACCGCGGGAAATAGCCTTTTGTACACGCTGCTTGATAGCGTCTTCTGCAAAAGTATACATCCGGGGCATCTTCACCGTGCAGTCCAGATACCGGTTATTGACGGAACGGACCTCCACAGTGATATCCCGCTTATTCAGGGTCTTTCTTGCTCGGCCGTAGCCGGTCATACTCTTGATCACGTCTTTTCTCCTCCCAAAGCTTCATCAAATATAGAAGCAGCATCCGCCGTTGCAAAGGGTATATGCACAGCACATGGTCAAACAGGGATTGGCGCTGCACATCTCCGTCCCAAAGCCACCGTCGGGATGATACGCCGACTGGGTACCGTTTTCCATAAACTCCAGGGCCTGACGATACTCGCCATTGCCCGGATCCATTTGACAGGCCGTTTGATAATAGCGTTTGGCCTCGTCCATCCACCCCCGGCGGTAACACACCGCACCGCGCAGAAAATTCCATTCGGCATTATGGTCGGAGTAGTTTGCAAGCAACGCCTCCGCACGGGTAATATTGCCGGTTTGGATGGCAATACGCACCTGCTGAAGGACAGAACTGGAAGACTGACCGCCACTGTACTGCCCATACTGGGCATAACCGCCGCCGTAGCCGGAATAGCCACTGCTTTGTCGATTTTCAGGGCCTCCCCCGCTACGCCGTTTGTTGATCTCCTCATAGGCGGCATTGATCTCTTTCATCTTCTCCTGCGCCAGATCTGCCAGAGGATTATCATGGTAGTTATCCGGGTGATATTTCCTTGCAAGGTTCCGGTATGCCCGCTTGACTTCTTCGTCAGTTGCGGACTCCGCCACACCCAGCACTTGATAGGGATCTTTCATGTGCTTTCCTCACCATTCTTGCGTTTCTTTCTATCCTCACCGCGCAGCATCGGCTGGTAAGTGCCATCCAGCACTGCCTTGCCCACGCGGAATAGGCCGGTATACAAAGTCTTCTCCAAAATCGGCGTCCATACGCCAAAATCCCACAGTTCAAAGGCTGTGGTCATCATGTGGACGGAATGATCCAACGTCTGGACAAATTCCCGCCGGGCCTGGGGCGTCCACTCCCCATTGATCAGCCCATAACGCAGGGCTACAGGATTATAGTTCCCGCTTTGGACATCTTTTTTCAGATCATCCGCTGCATCGATGAGATACACCCACCGTCCCATGTGGTAAAGGAGCTGCTCCAGGACACGGCGGCGTACAGGGTCCTCTACTTCCGCCGCAGCGCCGCTTAAAAGCTGGGCGAAAACATCTGATGGACGGTCAATCAAGGCACAATTCTCTTTTTCCAGGGCCGAAAGGATTTCCAACTGCTGTCGGGTAACGGCATCAAACGCAGGCCTATTTTTTGCGGCCTTGCGATAGGCCCGCTCTAAAGCAAGAGCACCTGCCCGGTACTTTGCACCATGGACAAAATCATGATCTGAAACGCCGTCCCGCATCTGCCAGTAAGCCAGGATCACGCTCTCGTCAGCCGCTACCGTTAAAGCATCGCTTTCAGCAAAGTACTCCCGCTTTTTCACCGGACTTACGATACACCTTCCCTGCCGGATCTCATCTTCCTGCGCCGCAGAAAGAAGGATAGCAAGATAGGTGAAGTCATAATTTAAAATAAATTGGGCAGCAGAACCATACCGCCTTTTTAAGGTATGGCAAAGACCACAGTAGATACGGCGAAACCGCTCCGCCTCCTCTTTGGGAAGGTCATCCAAAGGAGGTCTTACATAACCAAACATCTTTCAAAAAAGCCGTACGATCGTAAAGGAAAGCCCGCCCCTGGCCCTCAGATAGCGGTCATAGGCGATAGCGCCTACAATGCCCACCAAAAAGCCAAGTCCCGCCAAACCATACTGCACACCAACGCTGGTACCCATCAAGGCCGGGATCACATAACCCGCAAGGAACAGGACTACCGGGAGCATATACACCAGTGCCACAATGCGCAGCATTTTCTTCGTGTCGCTCTGCACCACTACTTTCTGACCCACCCTGGCTCCCACAGTATTTAAGGCTTTGGCGCGGACCGCCGCGCCACTGACGCCGCAGCCGGCACATTCCTCACAATCATGTCCGCAAGCGGACTTCCGGGGTACGGAGACCACAGCGTGGTCTCCGTCAATAATCCGTTCAACAGTTGCGATCTGGGTCATAGAGTTCTCCTAAATTATTCTTCCGTATTCCCGGATTCTTCCTCCGCCTGCTGAATACGGGCCTCCACCTGGTATTCACCCAAGACACCTACATCGGCGCCATTGGTAACGGTTATGGTCGCAGGTACGGTATAGGTTCCGGAGGCAGCACCGTAATCACTCAGATCAGCTACCACCAAAACATCTTCATCATAAACGCTGTCCAGTTCCTTACTGGCACCAAAGAAGCGAACCAACAGTTCCTCGGTCAGGATCGTGGCAGTTTTTCCCTCGGGAAGATTCTTATAATCAAACCGATAAGCAATCGTCTCCGTTGTACCCATATCTTCAAAGTGGATCTTCAAGGTTGCACGGGTAACACCGCTGAGGTTCTTGCATCCTTCAGGAATAATGATGGGGAAGGTCGTCTCATAACGCGTAGATTCATCCGTCAGATCCAGAAGGTCAACATCACCCAAAACGATGTTTTTTACGTTCTTGAGCTGGGAAGCATCGCCGGAAACCGTGATGGTGGACGGTGTCAGCTCCCGCACAGTATTGCTCAACCGGGCGCCGGGGGCTTCCTGATAGTTGATGACCAAAGGCAATTCCTTGGTAACATACACCGGAAGTCTTGCAGTAATGGTCTCCACGGTGGGGATGATGCCCTCGCTGTCTAAAAGGTTATCGTTTCGATCATAGTACTGGAAGGTCAGTTCCTGGGTGATGCTCTCTTCTGCATCAGGACCGATATCAAACGACACCTTCACATAACTAACAGGATCGATGTCCTTGGTCTGGCCCCTCAGTTCCACTTCCGTATGAGAAAGCTGTACCTCACCGGCAGAATACCCCTCGGCTACATTTCCAATGACCTCACAGCGGATATCCACTGTGCGCCGGTTCAATTCCGCAATATCAACGGTAATGGTACTGGCGGAATTGATCCGCAGGGCATTAAACTTGCTGTCGGAATAAGTGATATTTCGGGTAGTAACACGCTGGCGGTTGCCCACACGGTCAAAACCGGAGATATCTACCGAGACCGTGATATCAGAGGCATCCAGATGCGCCATCAGACGACGGCGACCCTCGATCGTTAAGTCGATCGTCTCCACAGTGCTGCTCTCTTCACCTCGGACCAGCATAAGGCCCCGCTCGGAAAGCTCATCATAGGCATCCACATAAGTGACAGGAATATTTTCAAACGTTTTCTCCGTTGTGCGCTGATCCAGCTCATCCACGAAGATCCACATGGCGATGGCACTTAAAATGGCCAGAAGCATATAGAGATACTTCTGGGTAGGCTTCTTCTCGTGCTCATTCATCCTCGTCACCTCCGGCCTTCTTGATACGCAGCATAGAAAGAATATCCAGCTTCTTTTCCTTCTCAGAAGATTCCCGGGGCAGCAGCTCATTGCGCAGCAGATTTTCCAGGGTCTCCGGCTTCAGATGACGCTTGAGCATACCTCCGATGGCAACGGAAATAGAGCCAGTCTCCTCGGAGACGATGACCACAACAGCATCGGAATTTTCACTCATGCCGATACCGGCACGATGACGCATACCCAGATCGCGGCTGAGGTTTACATTTTTACTGAGCGGCAGCATACAGCCCGCACCCAGAACACGGCCATTGCGAACAATGACAGCGCCATCATGCATAGGAGCTTTCACGAAGAAAATATTCTTTAACAACTCGTTGGAAACAGTAGCGTCCAGCACAGTGCCACTGCGGACCAGATCGTCCAGCAGCATTTCCCTCTCAAAAACAATCAGAACGCCGGTACGGCTCTGGGACATTTCCGCACAGGCCAGGACCGTCTGGTCAATGGTTTTCTCCAGGGTATTGCCGGTCTCGGTATGGGTCAGAAAGGCCATAAAACGGCGGCTGCCCACCTGCTCCAGGATGCGGCGAATCTCCGGCTGGAAAAGGACGATCAAAACGATAACGCCGATATCCACCATGCTGCTGAGGATAAAGTAAATGCCGTTGAGTCCAAAAATATTGGACAGCAGCAGCGCTGCGAAAAAGATGAACAATCCCTTCAAAAGGCTTGCCGCTTTGGTGCTCTGCACCAGGGTCAGCACCTTATAGAGAATGAATGCCATGATGGCGATATCCAGAAAATCTGTGATCTCCAGGGACAGCACATAGCGCCATACCCAGGCGATCCCTTCCATAATACTCGAAATCATTTGAACGTCTTCACCCTTCCAGGTTTTGATTTACATGCGCACAATGATAGATGATATGATTATATAAAAAATATGCGCTGATTGCAAGGTACACAAGGCGAAAATTAACGGACTATTCAAGATTATCCTGCTTGCAGAGTGCACATATGGTCGAGAAACCGGAGCACTTCTTCAGTTGTGTTGAAATCGGAAAAACTCAGGCGAACAGTCCCTTGTTCCAGCGTCCCTGCGCTGCGGTGAGCTGCCGGGGCACAGTGCAGTCCTGCGCGAACGGCGATATCCCGCTTCCCCAGTTCTTCCGCAACTGTCTCGCTGTCCTTCCCCTCCACAGAAAAGGACACTACGCCGGTCTGTCCGTGAAGCCCCGGAAGGGCATATACCTTTACACCGCTTATTTTTTGGAGGCCCTCCGCTGCCAAGAGAGCCAACTGGCGTTCTTTTTGGCAGATGTTTTCTACCCCTTTTTTCCTCACATACCGGATCCCGGCCAGAAGTCCTGCGATACCCGGAACATTATGCGTTCCGGCCTCCAGTCTGTCCGGCAGAAAATCCGGCATTTCCTGCTGGATGGACATACTTCCCGTTCCTCCTTCCATCAGCGTACGAGACTCCCTTCCTTCGCTGCAAAGGAGCACACCGGTACCCTGAGGACCGTAAAGGCTCTTGTGTCCGGGCATAGCAATATAGGCCGCTCCCAAAGCTTCCATATCCAAAGGCAGGACTCCGGCAGACTGGGAGGCGTCTATAATAAGCGGAACTTCCCGTTCCCGGCACATGGCGGCAATGCCCTCAATCGGCTGCACAGTACCAAACACATTGGATACATGGGTACAGATCACAGCATCCACACCCGGATGAATCAGAGCATCAAATGCCGACAAAGTCTCCTCCGGATGAAACAGCGTCCCACGGGCCTCAACTGTGTTTGCACCAAGCGCCCGCAAGGGCCTGGTAACAGCGTTATGCTCGTATCCCGATATAATCGCACGGCCTCCGGGCGGCACCAGACTCTTAATGGCAAGGTTCAATCCGTGGGTCGCATTCATGGTAAATACCACTTTGCCGGAATCTTTCATATGAAACAGGTGAGAAAGCTCCTCCCGGCATTCAAATACTGTTTCCGCCGCCCGCATAGCTGCCCGGTATCCGCCCCGGCCGGGAGAACTCATCGTATGGAGCGCCTCCGCAACTGCGGAGGCAACGGAGGCAGGTTTTTGAAACGTGGTAGCTGCACTGTCAAAATAAATCATGTGAGCTGCACCTCCCGATACCTGCCCTGAGATGATAGGAAAAGACGAAGAGGGTCAAAACCCTCCAAACGTAAGATGGTCAAAGCCTGCGCTACATTTTTTTCGTCCAAACGCAGGATATACGCACAGCCAAGATCAGTCAAATCTCTTGGTGCACGGGAAATCTGACAACGAATGCCCGCCTGCCCCAGCAGCTTTTGCATCCGCTGGGCATAGGTCACAGAGCGGGCAAGGATCACATATTGTTCCACAGCTCACTCCTCCTTCCCTCTATCATATGGGAAAAAGGCTGTAAGGTGCAAAAAAGGAACGCATAAGCGTTCCTTTTTGGAGGGTCAATTCACTTTTTCCAGCAAAACCACGGCGTGGGCTGCCATACCCGAGCTGTCTCCGGTAAAACCCAGCCCCTCCTCTGTGGTAGCCTTTACATTTACCCGTTCAGGATCCATGTCCAAGGCTGCGGCTATACGGTTTTCCATTTCAGCGCGATAGGGGCCAACCTTTGGAGCCTGCGCCAGGAGGGTAGCATCAATGTTCACAACAGCAAAGCCTTTTTCCTGCAAAAGGCTCCCCACACGGGCCAGAAGTTTCATGCTGGAGATGCCCTTGTAAGCAGGGTCTGTATCAGGAAACAGCTTGCCAATATCTCCCAGGCGGGCTGCCCCACTGAGCGCATCCATCACTGCATGAGTCAATACATCTGCGTCTGAATGGCCCAAAAGACCCAGCTTCCAGGGGATCTCCACTCCGCCGAGAACCAGCGCCCGGTCCTCTACCAGACGGTGAACATCATAGCCATGACCGATACGAAGATTTGTCACATCCGTCCCTCCCTTGCGCGAAGGAGTGCTTCGGCGATAATGAGATCCGTAGGCGTGGTGATCTTAAGATTGGTTTCATCGCCTTCGATCAAATAGACGGTCTTCCCCATAAGCTCCACCGCAGAGCAATCATCTGTGATCGGAAGTTCCTGGTCGATAGCAGACTGCAGCGCAGCCCGCAGCAGCTCCGCATCAAAAACCTGAGGGGTCTGGACTGCCCGGAGGGTGGAGCGGTCAATGGTCTTTTCCACCGCCCCTTCTGCTCCAACCTGCTTGATGGTGTCCTTCAGAGGAACAGCAGGCGCTGCAGCGGAGCAGCGCCTGGCAGCAGCAATGACCTCATCGATCAGCTCCGGTGTCACCAGGGGGCGGGCGCCGTCCTGCACAGCCAAAAGGTCAGTCTGATCACTTGCCTCCATCGCAGCCAACAGCACGGAATGGGCACGGGTCTGTCCGCCCCGGACCACCTTGGTGCACTTGGTGATGCCATAGGTCTTACATAACTGGGAGATCTCCACCAGGTCTTCCTCCCGGGTAGCAATGATGATCTCGTCCACTTTCCCTGCCATTTGCAGCGCTGTGAGGGTCCGGGCCAGAACAGGCATCCCATCCAAGCTCTCAAGCAGCTTATTCATTCCTCCCATACGGCTGGAGCTGCCGGCAGCGGCCACCAGAGCCGCGCAGTGGGGACGGACTTTCCTCTTGTACTTTTTCAAAAACGAAAACATCGGTATTTCCCTTCTTATTTTTGCATCACAGCTGCGTCTAACCGCTGTTCCACCTCTTGGACGCTGCAGCCTTCCACCAACACTACTTCGGAAATAATGATCTGTTTGGCATTGTGGAGCATCTTCCATTCCCCCGTAGAAAGGGCCCTCTGGCAGCTCCTTTGCATCAAAGACTTGATCACCTGGACCACCTGATCCAAATCTCCACTCTTCAAGCGGTTGACATTTTCCTGATATCGCTTGTTCCAGTTGGAATTTACCGTCACAGAAATAGAGGGGATCCTGGCAAAGAGGGCTTCCACATCCTCAGGCTTCATGATGGGGCGAATCACAGCGCCCCCTGCTACAGGAATTTTCAGCACCAATGCACTGGAAGGTGCCTTAAAGACATAGTATTCCTGTACTTGCCCTCCAATTCGCTCCCGGACGATATCATCAATAATACCAGCGCCGTGAATGGGATGTACGACCCTCTCCCCGATCCTGAACATGACAGATCCTTTCCCCTTTCGGTCATTGCGGCCATGGGTCTCCGCTCTGTTAGTGGTTCGTTCGATGTGTGTGATTTTAGCAATATTATACCGAATCAATGCAGCAAATACAAGAGGTCCGCCCATTTTAAGGTACAATTCCATCATAAAAGCCGGATGGTCGCAAGACCACCCGGCTTTGGAAGTTCTTTTTACTTCTTATTGGAACGGCGCCAGATGTGCATCTTCTCGGCGTCAGCAATGAGCTGATCCCGGAAGTCAGGATGGGCGATGCCAATGATCTGCTCGGCACGCTCCCAGGTAGACAGGCCCTTCAGGTTCACCATGCCGTACTCGGTAACGATATAGTGACCGCAGGTACGGGGATCGGTGGCAATAGAGCCCTGAGTGAGGGTAGGAACGATGCGGCTCTTGAGCGTACCATCCTTGCCCATGACGGTAGAGGACATGCAAATGAAGCTCTTACCGCCGTTGGACAGGTATGCGCCCATGGCGAAGTCCAGCTGACCGCCGGTACCGGAGATATGCTTAATACCAGCAGACTCGGCATTGACCTGGCCAAAGAGGTCCATGTCGATGGCATTGTTGATGGAGATAAAGTTATCGATCTGGGCCATCACGCGGACATCGTTGGTGTAATCAACGGGAGCGGCCATGACATCGGGGTTACGGTCGATGTAGTCATACAGCTTCTTCGTGCCGGCTGCGAAAGCAAAGACCTGGCGGCCCTTGTCCAAAGCCTTATGCTTACCGGTGATCTTGCCGGCAGCTGCCATATCAACGAAAGCATCCACATACATCTCGGTATGGACGGACAGATCCTTCAGATCAGACTGGGCGATCATCGCACCGATGGTATTGGGCATACCGCCAATACCCAGCTGCAGGCAGGCACCATTGGGGATCTGAGGCACCACCAGGTTGGCAACGGCCACATCCACTTCAGTGGGAGCGCCGCCGGCGCCCAGCTGGGCGACATCGGGGTTCTGGCCTTCCACGACCATGGTAACATCCTTGATGTTGACCTCGGTACCGGTGAGGCCATTGACCCAGGGCAGCTTCTCGTTGACTTCTACGATAATGCACTTGGCGCGGGCCAGGATATCAGCAATGTGAGAGCAGGCAACGCCGAAGTTGAAGTTGCCGTGAGCGTCCATGGGAGTGGTCTGGAGCATCACAACATCCACAGGATCCAGATTCTCACGGTAGAAGCGGGGCAGCTCGGAATAGCGCATGGGGATGAAGTAACCCATTCCCTTTGCAATGATCTTGCGGTCCACACCGCTGCAATGCCAGGAATGCCAGGTGAAGTGGTCACCGGCATCCTCTGCCTTGGCAATCTCGGGCATCCACATGGTAACGCCGCCGCGGACCTTCACATCGTACAGCTCATCCTTACGGGCAGCCAGAGCCTTATCCAGCTCGATGGGATGGTTGGTGCACCAGGTATAATCCACCCAGTCACCAGACTTGACAACCTTCACGGCCTCCTCAGCGGTGACCAGTTTCTGCTGATACATTTCCTGATAGCTCATCGTCGTTCCTCCTGTTATTTCGGTCCCTATGGGCACATAGGGAATATTTTCGTGTTTTCCAAAACTCAGTATAACACGGCCAAATGCGGCTTTCAATCCGAAAACGTGAAAAAAATCACAAGTTTTCGCAAAAAGAGGCAGGCCGTTATGGCCTGCCTCTTTTGATCGTGGAAATTACTCCTCGACGGGAGCCTCCTCAGCGGCGGGAGCCAGCAGAGCACGGATGGACAGGGAGATCTTCTTCTTCTCCTCGTCAACAGCGGTGATCTTGGCCTCAACCATCTGGCCCTCGGTCAGAGCGTCCTCGGGCTTCTCGATGCGGCGGTCAGCGATCTGAGAGATGTGGATCAGACCGTCAACACCGGGAACGACCTCGGCGAAAGCGCCGAAGGTCATGAGCTTCACGATACGGACCTCGGCGGTATCGCCAACGGCGTACTTGCTCATGAACAGATCCCAGGGATTCAGGCTGCGGTCCTTAACACCCAGAGAGATCTTGTGCTTCTCAGCATCGAAAGCGATGACGTACACTTCCAGAGTGTCGCCAACCTTGCAGACCTCAGCGGGGTTCTTGATACGGCTCCAGCTCAGCTCGGAGATATGTACCATACCATCCACGCCGCCGATATCGACGAACACGCCGTAAGAAGTCATGGACTTAACAGTACCGGTGTAGCGCTTGCCGACCTCGATGCTGCCCCAAACCTGCTCCTGAGCGGCCTTACGAGCCTCGTCGGAGACAGAACGGATGGAGCCGACCACACGGCGGCGGGCACGGTTGACCTCGGTAATGCGCAGCTGGACCTTCTGCTTCATCATGGAAGCCAGGTCAGCACCGCGGGGCTGGCCGCTCTGAGAAGCGGGAACAAACACGCGGATGCCCTTGACAGACACCACGATGCCGCCCTTGTTCTCCTCGGTGACAGTGCCTTCCAGCACAGTCTTCTCCTCGACAGCGTTCTCGATGTTCTCCCAGATCTTCTGGGCATCCAGGCGCTTCTTGGACAGCTCAGCGTAACCCTCAATGTCGTTGACACGGACGATATAGGTCTCGATCTCATCGCCGACCTTAACAATGTCCTCGGGCTTTGCAGTGGGATCGTCGCTCAGCTCGCTCAGCTTGATGTAAGCAGACTGCTTGGCGCCCACGTCGACCTGCACCTCAGTGTTGGTGATGGCCGTGACAATGCCGGTGACCTTCTCTCCTGTATTTAAAGTTTTGAAAGACTGATTCAGTAATTCCTCGAAGGACTCTTCCTTGCCCTCGGCCACTTTGATTTCTTCGCTCATCGTTGCATATACCTCCTTAATAATGCCAGCAGGTGTGGAAGCGCCGGCGGTCAGTCCCGCCACCTGACAGTTTTCAAACAGATCCACAGAAAGCTCGTCCGCCTTTTCGATCTGATAGACCTGGGGACAGCTTTTTCGACAAATCTCCGTCAAATGTCGGGTATTGGCACTTTTTCGGTCGCCTACCACAACCATAACGTCAGCCTTGGCGGCGATTTCAGCCGCTTCCGTCTGCCGCTTATGCGTAGCATTGCATATTGTATCAAATATTTTTACGTTTGTACACTCTTTTTTTAGAATTTTCCAAGAAGTTTCAAAAAGTTCACGAATACAGGTGGTCTGCGCCACCACACTTAGGGGGATCTCCCGGTTCTCCGGAGTCTCATCCAGCCACTTCCGGGCATCGTGAGGACCTTCAAAAACCAAAGGATCTGCGCACCAGCTGGCGATCCCGATCACTTCCGGGTGGTTGGATTCTCCGATAATGACGGGCTGACGCCCTTCCTCCCGGGCCTGGGCCACCAGGTGCTGGATGCGGGAAACGTTGGGACAGGTGGCATTGACACAGCGAACACCATTACCTTCCAATAGATCGATCACACTTTTGAGCTCTCCGTGAGAGCGAATGACCACCGTCTCCCCTGACGGGACCGCAGCCGCGTCTCCGGTCTTACGGATCCCCCGGCGGGCAAGGTCCTCTACCACATGACTGTTATGGATGAGGTCTCCCAACATCCAGCAGTTTCCGTTTTCCTCCGCAGTTTTTTCTGCCAGGTCCACAGCGCGCTTCACACCGTAGCAAAAACCGGCACTCTTCGCCAGAATCACTTGCACAGCGGCTTCCCTCCTACTTCCTGACCTCCCAAAGCATAGGCGGCCTTCAAAACATCGTCGGCGATCTTCTGCATTTCCTCAGCAGTGCCGTGGCGGCCGGAATAAACCAACTCCACAGGCTTGCCGAAAATGATCCGGGTGCGGCGAAATGCCTTCTTCTCGCCATCCGTAAACACGGGAACCAGCTTTGCACCTGCCCGGACACCGATCACCGCCGCACCGGAATGGGCATGAGGCGGGAGACCGTCTGCATAGCCGATCCCATTGCGGATCACAGTTCCTTCCACGAACATCAAAAGATTGTCTCCGGACTTGATGGATTGGATGGCAGTTTTGACTGCTTTAATATCCGCACTGCCGCGGCTGACGGGAAATGCTCCCGCTTTATGAAGCAGCCAACGCAAAGCGGGGTTGCGGAAAAGTTCCTCTTTTCCCATCACGTGAACCCGGGAATTCACCGGCAGGGCCAGGACCACCAGCACAGGATCCCAGTTGCTGGAGTGATTGGGACAGAAAAGTACGCCGCCGTCCTGAGGGATATTTTCAAGACCCTCCACCGTGGTGGGATGCCAAATGCGGACAAAGGGGCCTAAAATATGGTATGCAACATTAAAAAAACGGTTAAAAGGCTTCTTCATTTGCCGGTCCTCTCACGGATGATTTTCAGAATCGCCTCTTCGCTCTGAGCAAAATTCAGCTCCGTAGTATCCAGCAGTACAGCATCCTCCGCCTGCTTCAAGGGAGCGGCGGCCCGGTGGGAATCGTTATAATCCCGCTGCTGGATATCCTGCAGCACTTCTTCAAAGGGCTGCGGAGTCCCGCGCTGCTCCAGTTCCTTCATACGCCGCTGGGCACGGGCCTCAGCCGAAGCGGTAAGAAAAATCTTCACCTGGGCATCCGGCAGCACCACTGTGCCGATATCCCGTCCATCCATGATAACATTGTTGGTCCGTGCCAGTTCCCGCTGCATTTCCAGCAAAAAGGCCCGGACGCCGGGATGTGCAGAGACAGCAGATGCGCACATCGAAACATGAGGCAGGCGAATGGCCTCAGTGACATCGCAGTCATTGAGCGACATATGCTGCAAACCGTCCTCCCCGTGGGAAAGGCGGATCTCCACATTCGGGAGAGCCGCCATCACAGCCGCTTCATCTTTCGGGTCAATGTCCGCTTCATACATATATAAACCAATGGTGCGGTAAATAGCGCCGGTATCTACATACAGATATCCCAGCTTTTCGGCCAGACTTTTGGCGAGGGTGCTTTTTCCTGCGCCGGAGGGGCCGTCAATCGCAATACTGATCATAAAAATATCGCTTCCTTATTCTTGTTCTGCCGCGGCCATGCCGGCAGCGCGGCCGGTTGCCCAGGCGATCTGTAAATTAAAACCACCGGTATAGGCATCCACGTCAATGAGTTCTCCCGCAAAGTACAATCCCTTTACAAGTTTTGATTCCATAGTAGTAGGATTGATCTCACTGATTTTGATACCGCCGGATGTAATGATCGCATCGGTCACCGGACGAAGACCTGCGATCTCTACAGGGAAATGCTTGAAAAGACCCAGCAGCGTCTTTCGCTGCTCGCGCGTAATCTCGTGAACCTTCTGCCGGGGCTCAATACCGGACAGTTCCACGATGACGGGGATCATTTTCTGGGGCAAAAGATCATTCAGGGAATTTACAAAATCACTGTTGGCATACTTGGTGAAATCTGCCAGCAGGCGCTTATCCAGCGCCGCTTCATCCAGAGCCGGCTTCAGATCGATCTCCAGACGATACTCTTTCTTCTCAAACCGCCGCATATGGGAAGATGCAGAGAGGATCAGCGGACCGCTGACGCCAAAGTGCGTAAAGAGCATCTCGCCAAAATCCGTATAAATCTTCTTGCCGCTTTCAAACACGGTGAGAGAGACATTCCGAAGGCTCAGTCCCTGCATCCTGGCGCACAGGTTCCCCTTTTCCCGCAAGGGCACCAGAGAGCCCTGGAGGGGCGTAACGGTATGGCCCACTTCTTTTGCCATGCGGTGTCCTTCTCCAGTGGAGCCGGTGGCAGGATAAGAGACGCCGCCGGTCGCCAGGATCACAGCGTCAGCGGCATAGAAGCCCTTCTCCCCTGCAGCGCCCGTGATCGTTCCCTCTTCTGTTTCCAACGATACCACCCGGTCCCGGATCATCGTCACCTTCAAGGCCTTCAGCCGCTTTTCCAGCGCGCCGCTTACATCAAAGGCCCGGTCGGAAACCGGAAAGACCCGGTTTCCCCGCTCCGTCTTCAAGGGAACACCGATCCCCTCAAAAAAGGCAATGGCATCCCGTCCGTCAAAACGAGAAAAGGCGCTGTAAAGAAATTTTCCGTTCTTAGGAACGTTTGCAAGAAGGGTGGAAAGATCCGCATCGTTGGTAACGTTGCATCGACCCTTTCCCGTGATATTCAGTTTCTTGCCAAGCCGCTCATTTGGTTCCAGAAGGGTAACAGACGCCCCCTTCTCCGCGGCCGAAATAGCGGCCATCATACCGGCAGCTCCGCCGCCGATGACTACGATCCGTTTACTCATCGTCAACCTTCCCAAAAACGCCATAGGTGTTCCAGATATCCTCCAGCTCTGCAAAGGTGTTGGAAACCTCCTTACCCAGCTTCTGAGCCAACGCCACCAGCAGCGCGTTGATCAAAGACAAGGGCGCTACCATGGAGTCCACGAAAGAGATCATCTCGCAGGGTGCCAACAGTGCAGCATTGGACATCTGGTAAACAGGAGAAAGGTGGTTGTCCGTGATAGCAATGACGGTGGCGCCCCGGTCCCGGGCAAACTTGACAGTGCTCATCGTGGTCTGAGAATACCGGGGAAAACTGATGGCAATGACCACATCCCCAGGACCGATGCGGAAGAGCTGCTCAAAAATCTCGCCGGCAGCATTGGACTGTACCAGGGTGGTATTTTCCACCAGCATATGCATATAGAAATGGAGATATCCTGCCACAAAGTAAGAAGACCGGACACCAAGAATGTAAATATGGCGGGCATCCTTGATCTGATCCACAACGTGGGCAAAATTCTCACGGTCAGCTTCGCCCACTACCTTGCGCAGCTTTTCAATATCAGACTGGACCACGCTCCCTAAAATGTCCTGTCCGGAATACATCGTACCGGCAGTTTGGATCCGCTGGGTAGAGGTCAGACGGCTGCGGATCATCTCCTGCAGCGCTCTTTGCATACTGGGATAGCCATCATAGCCCAGCTCTGCCGCAAAACGGACGACTGTGGATTCGCTGACGCCCACAAGGCTGCCAAGCTTGCTGGCAGTCATAAACGCAGCCTTATCGTAGTTTTCCAGAATGTAAGAGCCAATCCGCTTCTGACCTTTGGAAAAGCCGCTCATATTGGATTTGATGGTATGTAAAATGTTTTTTGTTGTCACGGTTTACCCCTCCCGTGTATATATTTCAATCTATATCTAAGCGCACAAAGCAGCACAGTTATGTTTGTTTCAGCGCAGAAAGCTCCTGTTCTGTAAGATACCGCCATGCTCCTGCAGGCAGATCCCCCAGTTCCAGCGTATGCTCACGCACACGGCGCAGCCGCTTGACCGTAAGGCCGCACTGGGCGCACATCCGCCGGATCTGGCGGTTTTTTCCCTCATGAATGGTAACATAGAGGTGCGCAGTATTTCCCGTCTCCCGAATGATTTCCACCTTAGCGGGACGAATCTTCTCTCCCTCCAGGTCTGTCACACAGCCAAGGCGCTGGGCAGCGCCCCGGACCTCTCCGTATACAGAGACAACGTAGGTCTTTGTGACCTCATGGCTTGGGTGCAGCAACCGCTGCATCAAGTCGCCATCGTTGGTCATCAGAAGCAGTCCCTCGGAATCCAGGTCCAGCCGGCCCACGGGATAGACCCGCTTGCCGCAACCCGCCACAAGATCTGCTACCGTCTTTCGCCCCTTCTCATCAGAAAGGGTGGTAACATATCCCCGAGGCTTATTGAGGAGCAGATACACATGCTCCTCTTTTTGGGCAATAGGCTTGCCATCCAGGCAGATCTCATCCGTTTCCGGATCTGCCCGGCGGCCAAGATCTGCCGTCTCACCATTGACAGTGACACGTCCGGCCGTGATATACCCCTCTGCCGCCCGCCGGGAACAGACCCCGGCGGCAGATAAAATCTTTTGCAGTCTCTCTTCCATGAAAAAGATCCTTATCTATTGATTTTCAATACATTCCAGGCAGTCATCGGCCTTTCCCCGACCGTCTTGCCGCACAGAAGAGCGACCCGGCCAATTTCCTGTCCATTCAGGGAAATTACAGCCTCACCGCACTTTTCTCCGGCGGTGAGAGGGGCTTTTAAAGACCGGGACAGTTCTACCCTGGACTCCAGGGCCTCTCCCTCTTTCACCGGCCAGGAAAAGGATTCTGATGCCACCAAAGGCACCGATGCTGCTGTTCCGTTTTCAATCTCTTCCAGGCACACCGTTTCTCCCCGGACTACAGCACTCCTGGAAGGATACGTGGAAAAACCATAGTCAAACAACGTCTGATGATCCACCCAGTCGTTACCGTCCTGCAGCGTCACAGCGATCATCCGCTGGCCGTTCCGTTCCGCGCAGCTTACCAAGGTCCGGCCTGCGGCTTTGGTATAGCCGGTTTTAAGGCCAATGCACCCCTCCGTCATGGATAATAGCTTATTATGGTTGGACATGGTACGTCCACAAACGCTGACACTCTTTGTAGAGACGATACGGGCAAAGGTCTCGTTTTCCATGGCGGCACAGGCAAGTTTCGCCATATCCCGGGCAGTGGAATAATGGGTTTTGGCATCCAGACCGTTGGGATTTGCAAAAGATGTGGAGAATAATCCCAGTTCCTTGGCCGTTGCATTCATCATAGCAACAAACCCTTCTGTACTGCCGCCAATATGCTCTGCAATGGCAACTGCTGCGTCGTTTCCGGAGCAAAGCATCAAACCATAGAGCAGCGTCTCCAGAGTGAGCTCTTCTCCAACGCTCAGATACATGGCAGAGCCTTCCGTATAAGCCGCCTCCCGGCTCACCGTAACCACATCGGAGGGCTCCCCTTCCCGGATGGCCACCAGCGCCGTCATGATCTTAGTAGTGCTTGCAATGAGCATCTTTGCGTCGGCATTTTGCTCATAAAGAACCCGGCCACTGGCCGCATCCATCAAAATAGCAGAAGAGGCCGAAGTAGAGACAGCCGCTACCCGACAAGTAAATAAACTTAACAGAACTTGCAACAAAACGAAACTACGCCAAATACGTTTCGACAAAAAGCATCACCTCAACACTTGGATGAGGGTAGTATGCCCACGATCAGAGGACCTCTTCCTCCGCCTTGGCGCTCTTTTTGTCGATAAATTTTTCCACCCGGTCCAACACATCGGGAACCATGTCCACAATACGCTCCACAGAGGAAACGGGAGGCACGGCAACAGGCAGCACGCGGGTGGTACCATCTTTGATCACCAGGAAGGCAACGGGATCGATGCGCACACCTGCGCCGCTTCCTCCGCCAAAGCCATCCTTGGAAGGCTTTCCATAGTCACCGCCGCCGCTGCCAAAGCCAAAGCTGACCTTGGATACAGGAATCAGCGTAACGCCGTCGGGTGTGGTGATGGGCTGGCCCACGATACTATTGGTATCCACCATCTCATGAACCTTCTCCATCGTAGACTGCATGAGGCTGCTCAGATGCGTATTCTTATTGTTTTCCATCGCTCATGATCCTTTCTTAGTTGTCTCAGCAGTTTGCTGCTGTTTTTGTTTCTTATTCCATTTTAAAAACCATCTCAATGCCGGAACTGCTACCGTAAGGCCAACTTTCAACAGCGTACCGAGGCGAATGCTGAGCCCCGCCTCCCCCTCCACTTTGGTGTCGGGACTTTCAAAGTCCAGCCCAACGTGGATATAAGGCTCCGGAATATCCAGAACTTTTTCCAAAAGAGGCATGACTGTCCATACCCCTGCGTGGATGTATCCATAGACCTGTGCCCCCATGGCAGGGTCCTCCTCAGCGCCAACAGTAAGGGCCAGCTGCAGTGGGTGGATACG
>JAFOCY010000105.1 GCA_017380995.1 Oscillibacter sp.
CCAAGCTGGTCCCCATCCCCTCCAAGAGCCTGGTCCCCGAGCGCGACGTTGATAAGCGCCCCATTCTCGAGTGTATCAACCTGGGCATTAACTTCGGCGGCCTCAAGGCCGTGGACGGCTTTGACCTGACCATCGGCCGCACCGAGATCGCGGGCCTCATCGGCCCCAACGGTGCAGGCAAGACCACCGTCTTTAACCTCCTGACCAAGGTCTACCAGCCCACCTCCGGCACCATTTTGCTGGACGGCATGGACACCATCAACATGGATACCGCCCACGTGAACCGGGCCGGCATCGCCCGCACCTTCCAGAACATCCGCCTGTTCCAGGACGTGACGGTGGAGGACAACGTGAAGATCGCCATGGACAGCCAGATGAACTACTCCATGTTCAGCGGCATCCTGCGCCTGCCCAGCTACTGGAAGGAAGAGAAGATCGCCCACGAGCGGGCACTGGAGCTCCTCTCCATCTTCCATATGGAGCACCTGGCAAACGTGAAGGCCGGCTCCCTGCCTTACGGCGCCCAGCGCCGATTGGAGATCGTCCGGGCCCTGGCCACCAATCCCTCCCTGCTTCTCCTTGATGAGCCTGCCGCCGGCATGAACCCCTCCGAGACGGCGGAGCTCATGGAGAACATCCGCAAGATCCGCGACACCTTCCAGATCGCTATTTTGCTCATCGAGCACGATATGAACCTGGTCATGAACATCTGCGAGGGCATCTGCGTGCTGAACTTCGGCCGCGTCATCGCCAAGGGCACCCCTGAGGACATCCAGGCCAACCCCGCCGTCATCGAGGCGTATCTTGGCAAGAAGAAGGAGGCCTGAGTATGAGCACCATTTTGAAAGTCGACGACATCAACGTCTATTACGGCAGCATCCATGCCATCAAGGGCATCTCCTTTGAGGTCAACCAGGGAGAGATCGTGACCCTCATCGGTGCCAACGGCGCCGGCAAGTCCACCACCCTCAATACCGTTTCCGGCCTTTTGAAGTCCGCCACCGGTTCCGTGACCTTTATGGGCGAGGACCTGGGCAAGGTGGCCCCCCATAAGATCGTCTCCAAGGGCCTGGCCCTGGTGCCGGAGGGCCGCCGGGTCTTCTCACAGATGACCGTTCAGGAGAATCTGGAGATGGGCGCCTACACCCGGGGCACAAGAGTTCCCGAGGAAGAGCTGGAGAAGATCTTCACCTACTTCCCCCGCCTGAAGGAGCGGCGCCGCCAGGTGGCCGGAACCCTTTCCGGCGGCGAGCAGCAGATGCTGGCCATGGGCCGCGCCCTCATGAGCAGCCCGCAGCTGCTGATGCTGGATGAGCCCTCCATGGGCCTTGCCCCCATTCTGGTGGAGCAGATCTTTGAGATCATCCGGGAGCTGCACAAGGCCGGCACCACCATTTTGCTGGTGGAGCAGAACGCCCAGGCGGCCCTGAGCGTTGCGGACCGCGGCTACGTGCTGGAGACCGGCAAGATCGTCACCTCCGGCACCGGCGAGGAGCTTTTGAACTCTCCTGCCATCAAGAAGGCCTATCTCGGCGGCTGACATTGCAAAAAAGCGGACGGTATCGTCCGCTTTTTTATGTTTTTTTGTACTGGTGTTGCACATGGCTGGCAAAAATGCTATACTATTAAAATCTATAAGTATGTGCATTCCCCAAAGCGGGGATCTTTCGGGATAAGGAGCGTTTGCCATGAACAACAAAAAATTATCACGGCTGCTGGAACCGAACCTGAAGCTCTATTTCATTTTCCTGGCCATTTTTGCCGTCTCGGCCTTTATGGTCAATCCGAGCCTGGGACTGATCCAGGGAGCGGTGACGGGTCTGCTGTATTTCTACGCCCGTCAGCTCAACCAAAAGCGCAAGCAGAATGTGCTGCAGTACATTGATTCTGTGACCGGCAGCGTGGACACCGCCAGTAAGTCCACCCTGGTCAATTCCCCCCTGCCCATCATGGTCTTCCGGCCTGACGTGGGGGAAGTCATCTGGTCCAACGAGGACTTTTTGCAGCTTGCCGGCGTCCGGGAGCACCTCTTCGAGATGAAGCTGGAGGACGCTGTGCCCAACTTCCCGGTGAACTGGCTGCTGGAGGGACGGCAGGAGTGCCCCGAGCGGGTGATGCTGAATAACCGCCGCTTCCGGGTCTACGGCTCCATGTTCCGCTCCAGAGGGAAAAACGGCGGCAACATGGTGGCCACCACCTACTGGGTGGATACCACCGAAGCCGATATGATGAAAGAGCTCTATACCGCCACCCGCCCTGTCGTCTCCATTTTGATGGTGGATAACTACGACGAGGTGATGAAGGCCTGTCCCGATTCTCAGGCCAGCGCCATCCAGGCCCAGATCGACGAGAAGATCAACGCCTGGGCCGCCGCAGGAGATGGCCTGCTCCTCAAGACCCAGCGGGACCGCTACCTCTTTATTTTCGAAGAGCAGTATTATGAGGAGTTTGTGGAGGGCAAGTTCTCCGTTTTGGACGCGGTGCGGGGTATCAAGGTAGGCGAAGGCCTCCATCCCGCCCTCTCCATCGGCATGGGCAAGGACGCCGATACCTTCCCGGAGCTGTACAAAAACGCCAAGCTCTCCCTGGAGATGGCCCTCAGCCGCGGCGGCGACCAGGCTGTGGTGCGCAACCGGGTGGACTTTGAGTTCTACGGCGGCCGCAGCAAGACAACGGAAAAGCGCACCAAGGTGAAGTCCCGCGTCATGGCCAACGCCCTGAAGGAACTGATGGACGACGCCGCGGAGATCTACGTCATGGGCCACAGCTTTGCGGATATGGACGCCGTGGGCGCCGCCGCAGGCGTTGTGTGCGCGGCACGCAAGCGGGGCAAAAAGGCCCAGATCGTGATAGACAGCGAGAAAAACGCCGCCCACGATGTGATCAAGCGTCTCAAGGCCCTTCCCCAGTATGACGGCGTGTTTGCCAATCCCGCCGAGGCCTTTTTGCGGATGCGGCCGGGTACTTTGCTGGTGGTGGTGGACACCAACCGCCCGGAGATGGTGGAAAATCCCCAGATCCTGGACTCTTGCAACCGGGTGGCCGTCATCGACCATCACCGCCGCGCCGCCAGCTACATCGAAAACGCCGCCTTCAGCTTCCACGAGCCTTACGCATCCTCCGCTTCGGAGCTGGTGACGGAGCTTTTGCAGTACCTCGTCGAGCCTACGGACCTCCTGCGGGAGGAAGCGGAGGCGATGCTGGCCGGTATCGTGCTGGATACCAAGCACTTCAGTATGCGCACCGGCGGCCGTACCTTTGAGGCGGCGGCCTTCCTGCGCCGGGCCGGCGCAGACACCGCCGATGTGCAGCGGCTGTTCCAGAGCGACCTTGCGGATATGGTTTCCCGGTACGACATCATCCGCCGGGCCGAGATGGTGCGCAGCGATGTTGCCGTGGCCGCTGTGGGAGAGGATGGCGTGGACCGCGTCACCGCCTCCATCGCCGCCGACGAGCTGCTGACCCTCAAGGGTGTAAAGGCAAGCTTTGTGCTCTACCGCACCGGCGACGCCGTGGCCATGTCCGCCCGTTCCATGGGCGATGTCAACGTCCAGGTGATCCTGGAAGCCCTTGGCGGCGGCGGAAACGCCACCCAGGCCGGCGGCCGGGTGGAAAACGACACGGTGGACAGCGTGCGAGAGCAGCTGCTGGGCGCCATTGAGAGCTATTTTGAAACATAACCATTTATCATAAAAGGAGAATACCCATATGAAAGTCATTTTGCAGCAGGACGTGAAGGGCCAGGGCAAGAAGGGCCAGATGATCGAAGTGTCCGAGGGCTACGGAAGAAACTTCCTCCTGCCCCGTAAGCTGGCCATTCCCGCAACGGCTGACGCCATCAACACCATGAACCTGAAGGAAAAGGCCAAGAAGGCCGAGGAGGCACGGCTCAAGGCCGAGGCCCAGGACGTGGCCGAAAAGCTGAAGGAGTGCACCGTGAAGCTCACCGCCAAGGCGGGCAATGGCGGCAAGCTCTTCGGCGCTGTTACCACCAAGGAGATCTCCGAGGGCCTTGCCAAGCAGTATGGCCTGAATATCCCCAAGCAGAAGCTGGTGCTGGATGAGCCCATCAAGGCTTTCGGTGGCTACCAGGTGAAGGCAAAGCTGGGCTTTGAGATCACCGCCACTGTGAAGGTCTCTGTTACCGAGGAGTAAAGTCAAGGGGGAGCAGGCTCCCCCTTGAGGAACCCCCACCACCAGTCTGCGGACTGGTGAACGCGCCCAAGGCGCTTAGGTCGTGGTATTTTCGCCACGTACACGCCGCGGCGAAAATAATTTTGATCATTTGCCGCCGTGGGCGGCAAAACCAGTAGAAGCGTAGGGGCCGACCCATGTGTCGGCCCGGAGGAACACCTATGGCTTTGGAAGATTTACTGACAAGACAAATGCCTCACAGCCTGGAGGGCGAGCAGGCGGTGCTGGGCTCCATGCTCATTGACGCCTCCTGCGTCAAGGATGTGATGGATAAGCTGCGCCCGGGAGACTTCTATCTGCGCCAGAACCGGGAGATCTTTGAGACCATCTACTCCATGTTCTCCTACGCCAAGCCCATCGACGGCATCACCGTTTGCGAGGAGATGCAAAAGGCCGGAACCTACGACGAAAATACCACCCGGTCCTATCTGGTGCAGCTGATGGAGATCACCCCCACCAGCGCAAACGTGATGGAGTATGTGCAGATCGTGCGCAACAAGGCGGTGCTTCGCTCTGTTGCCCAGGCTGCAAGCGAGATCACCGCCCTGGTGCAGGAGGGCATCGGCGAGACTTCCGAAATTCTGGAGGCCGCTGAGCAGAAGATCTACTCCATCCGCCGGGGCCAGAGCGCCCAGGACATGGTGCCCCTGCGCCAGGTCCTGCCGGATGTGCTGGACCGCTTGAGCGAGATGAGCGAGAGCGAGAATCATCTTCCCGGCCTTTCCACGGGCCTTTCTGCCCTGGACAGTAAGATCACCGGATTGAACCGTTCCGACCTGATCCTCCTGGCGGCCCGTCCCGGTATGGGTAAGACTTCCCTTGCGCTGAATATGGCGCTGAACGTGGCCCGGGCCAGCCAGAAGACGGTGGCTGTTTTCTCCCTGGAGATGTCCCGGGAGCAGCTGGCCATGCGTCTGCTCTCATCGGAAGCCTGCGTGGAGAATACCCGCCTCAAAACCGGCTCCCTCCGGGAGACGGACTGGGAGAAGATCGCGGAAGCCGCCACGATTTTAAATCGCCTGGACGTCCGCATCGACGATAACCCCCTGCTGACGGTGGCGGATATGAACGCCAAGTGCCGCCGCCTGGACAACCTGGGCCTTGTGGTCATCGACTACTTACAGCTGATGACCTCCGCCGGAGGAAAGAGCGGCGGCGGTGAGAACCGCCAGCAGGTGGTCTC
>JAFOCY010000106.1 GCA_017380995.1 Oscillibacter sp.
AAAAATCGGGGCTAATGCCCCGATTTTTTACTGGATATTCTTCTTAATGGTGTTGATGGCCCCTTTTTCAAGCCGGGAGACCTGCGCCTGGGAGATCCCTACCTCCGCCGAGACTTCCATTTGCGTTTTTCCTTCGTAAAACCGCAGGGACAAAATTCGCCGCTCCCGCTCGTCCAGACGTTCCAGAGCGTCTTTCAGGGCAATGCGGTCCGTCCAGTTTTCGTCGGTGTTGCGGTTGTCGCTGACCTGGTCCATCACGCAAATAGCGTCCCCGCCGTCGGAGTATACCGGCTCATAGAGGGATACCGGCTCTACAATGGCATCCATGGCGAAGACTACGTCCTCCCGGGGAATATCCAGCTCCTTGGCGATCTGTTCCACCGTAGGCTCCCGCTGGGTTTGGGCCAGGATGCGGTCCCGGACCTGCAATACCCGGTAGGCGGTGTCCCGCATACTGCGGGAGACCCGGATGGCGCTGTTGTCCCGAAGATAGCGGCGGATCTCGCCGATGATCATGGGGACGCCGTAGGTGGAAAAGCGCACCGGCTGGTTGATATCAAAATTGTCGATGGCCTTGATAAGCCCCACACAGCCCACCTGAAACAGATCATCGGGATTTTCACCCCTGCTTGAAAAGCGCTGGATGACAGAGAGCACCAGACGAAGATTTCCCTCGATCAGCTGCTGCCGGGCCTCTTTGTCGCCCTCTTTACTCCTGCGCAGAAGTTCCATGGTCTCCTCATTTTTCAGCACTTTGAGCTTTGCCGTATTGACGCCGGCAATCTCCACTTTCCCCTGCATATGCCGTCCTCCGCTTTTGTTTCTGCACCTCAGTATTGCCTTGGAATGCTTCTCCTATACCGCCGCCTTTTGTCAGCTTTTGCTGGTATGGGACGGACCGGGGCGGGCATAGGCTAAGAAGAAAAGGAGGGAGGACTATGCAGTGCAGGATCAAGGATCTTCGGTGCAAGGAGGTCATCAACATCACCGATGGCTGCCGCCTGGGAACGGTGGCGGACGTGGATATCCGGATCCCGGAGGGACAGGTATGTGCCATTATCGTTTATGGACCCTGCCGCTTTTTCGGGCTGTTTGGCAGGGGGGAGGAGTTTTATATCCCCTGGGACTGCATCGCCCGTATCGGCGATGACATCATTTTGATCGATAAACCCTTTCCCCGGCACCAGCAGGAGCCGGAACGAAAGCATCGGCGCCGGTATTGAGGGAAAAATGAGAAAAATATTATGAATTTTACTGGATTTTTTGGAAAAAATACTTGCATTGCCCGATAAGACTGTGGTATTATATTTCAGCATTCCGCACAGTTGTCTGACTTCCTGTCTGTGCCGTACCGGTTGGCAGGGGGGATGAAGCGCTGGAGGCAAAAACTAAATTTTTTGGAGGAAACACACAACATGGCTAATTCTAACGTCGTATCCATGAAGGCCCTGCTGGAAGCAGGCGTCCACTTCGGTCACCAGACCCGCCGCTGGAACCCCAAGATGGCTCCCTACATCTACACCGAGCGCAACGGTATCTATATCGTTGACCTGCAGAAGACCGTGAAGAAGCTGGAGGAGGCTTACAGCTTCGTTCGCGAGCTGGCCGAGAACGGCCAGACCATCCTGTTCGTCGGCACCAAGAAGCAGGCTCAGGAGGCTATCCGTGAGGAGGCTCAGCGCTGCGGCCAGTACTATGTCAACGCTCGTTGGCTGGGCGGCATGATGACCAACTTCAAGACCATGCGTACCCGCGTGGACCGTCTGAACCAGCTGAAGACCATGCAGGCTGACGGCACCTTCGATATGCTCCCCAAGAAGGAAGTCATGAAGCACATGGGCGAGATCGCTAAGCTGGAGAAGTACCTGGGCGGCGTCACCGAGATGAAGAAGCTCCCCGGCGCTCTGTTCATCGTTGACACCCGCAAGGAGCGCAACGCCATCGCCGAGGCTCACAAGCTGGGTATCCCCGTTGTTGCTATCGCCGATACCAACTGCGATCCCGACGAGATCGATTATGTCATCCCCGGCAACGATGACGCTATCCGCGCCATCAAGCTGATCTCTTCCATCATGGCTAACGCCGTTCTGGAAGGCAAGCAGGGCGTGCAGACCGCTGAGGCTGTCGCCGAGAAGGCCGAGGACGCTGAGTAATTTCTAGAGCTGTCGCTCATTTACAAAATATTGGAGGAAATTAAAATGGCTTTTACTGCAGCTGATGTTAAGAACCTGCGCGAAATGACCGGCGTTGGTATGATGGATTGCAAGAAGGCCCTGGCCGCCTCTGACGGCGACATGGATAAGGCCGTCGAGTACCTGCGCGAGAAGGGCCTGGCCGCTTCCGCCAAGAAGGCTGGCCGTATTGCCGCCGAGGGCATGGCTTACGCCGCTGTTGTCGACGGTGTCGGCGTTGTGGTCGAGGTCAATGCCGAGACCGACTTCGTTGGCAAGAACGAGAAGTTCGTTGACTTCGTCAAGGGTGTTGCCGCTACCGTTGCTAAGGAGCAGCCCGCTGATCTGGACGCTCTGATGGCCTGCAAGTATGCTGGCACCGACCGTACCATCACCGAGCAGCAGCAGGAGATGGTTCTCGTCATTGGCGAGAACATCAAGGTCCGCCGCTTCGCTTTCTTCACCGAGGGTGTGTCCGTTGCTTACGTGCACGCCGGCGGCAAGATCGGTGTTCTGGTCAATCTGGATACCGACCTGACTGCTGAGCAGGTGGAGGAGATGGGCAAGGATGCTGCCATGCAGATCGCTGCTCTGAATCCCCGTTTCTGGGATAAGGCTCAGGTCACTGAGGACGTCCTGGAGAACGAGAAGAAGATCATGCTGGCTCAGATGGCCAACGATCCCAAGATGGCCAACAAGCCCGAGCAGGTCCGCGAGAAGATCGTTATGGGCAAGCTGAACAAGTTCTACTCCGAGAACTGCCTGCTGCAGCAGGAGTTCGTCAAGGACAACGATCTGACTGTCGAGAAGTACCTGGCCTCTGCTGCCAAGGCTCTGGGCGGCAAGGTCACCTTCAAGGATGCTGTCCGCTTCGAGAAGGGTGAGGGCATCGAGAAGAAGGAAGAGAACTTCGCTGCTGAGATCGCTTCCATGGTCAAGGGTTAATCTCTGACTGAAAAGCAATGATAAAAGGCGCACAGCTTTTGCTGTGCGCCTTTTTGCGTTTTTGAATCGCTTTATCATCAACCTTGCGAAAGGGCGGGAAGAGGAGAGGGGATTTGCGTTTTTATGCAGGAAAGACTGCAAAATCCCTTGTGTTCACTTGTGAGAACTGGTATAATAACTATGTATATTGGGTTATTATGACTGGAGAATAGAGACACGATGTTCGGTTATTTGCAAAATCTGTTTCAAGCCTTGGATATTCATTCCATGCTGGGGGCAATCCTCCGGGTCGTGGCAGTTCTTTTATGCCTGACAGTCCATGAGACCTGTCACGGCCTGGCGGCTTATGTTTTGGGAGACCCTACGGCGAAATCCCGGCATCGGCTGTCATTGAACCCTTTGCGGCACATCGACTGGCTGGGACTGGCTATGATGTTTTTTGTGGGTTTTGGCTGGGCGAAGGCTGTTCCGGTAGATCCCCGATACTTTAAAAAGCCGAAGGAGGGGATGGCGCTCACGGCCCTGGCAGGCCCGGTATCCAACTTCCTGCTGGCAGTGATTGCTCTTTCTGGAAGTAAAGTGATTTACCTTTATGCTTCCTATTCCGTCTGGATGGAACTGCTTTTTAACTTCTTGCTCTATACCGTGGCTCCCTTGTCCATCGGCTTGGGATTATTTAACCTCTTGCCGATCCCACCTCTGGATGGATCCAAAGTCCTGGGTGCAGTGCTTCCTGACGGGCTCTATTTCATGCTGATGCGTTACGAACGCTATGGAATGTTTCTTCTCATTGCGCTTTCTTATTTTGGCATTACCAGCCATCTGATCAGTGGTGCCATCCAGAGCGTATATGCAGGACTTGTAAATTTCTTTTTCTATTGAGGTGTCCTTTGGAAAATCCTGTATTTAAACTGGAAAAAGTAGTCCGCTCCCGTAGTGAGGAGATGCAGGACTTTGAGGGTCCTCTTGACCTGATCTTATTTCTGCTAGGCAAGAATAAAATGGAGATCCAGGATATCTCCATTTCCCTGATTTGCGACCAGTATATTGCCTGGCTGGAAGCCCGGCAGAAGATGGACCTGGAAGTGGCCAGTGAGTTTGTCACGATGGCTTCCCATTTGGTGTACATCAAGACCCGTATGCTGCTTTCCATTGAGGATGCGGAAGCGCAAAGTGAGATGGACGCACTGATCCAGTCTCTGGAAGAGCGCCGCCGGAACGAGAGTTATGTCCGCGTGAAACTGCTGGCACAGCATCTGGAACCGATGGGGGAGTTTGGCCGCAATATATTCACCCGTGCCCAGGAAGCCATGCAGGTGGGGAAGGTCTATGAGTATGACCAGGATAAAGCAGACCTGGTATTGGCTATGGCGGAAGTGCGCAGCCGCGCCAATCGGGTGATGCCCGCACCGGAGAGCGCCTTCCGGGAGATCGTACGCCATGAACCTTATCCTGTGGAAAGTAAGGCGCGAGAAATTTTGAGCCGCCTAAAAGAGCAGGGCATTACTCGCTTTTTGCTGCTTTTTAAAGGAAATCGCAGCCGTAGTGAGATCGTGGCTACGTTTTTGGCTGTGTTGGAACTTTGCCGTGCCCGTGTGGTGCGTTTGGCAGGATCTGAGACGGACTGCACCGTCCGACAGGAACGGGATGATCTGCCGGAAAATCTGACGTTTTAAAAGAAGGGGAATATAAATCATGGAGATGAAAGAGATCGAATCCGCCATTGAGGCCATCCTCTTCGCGTCGGGAGAGCCGATCCATGTGGATCGTATCTGCCTTGCGCTGGATACAGATCGCGGGACAGTCGAAAAGCTTTTGCAAAAGCTGATGGATTTTTACGCTTATGAACGCCGGGGTATTCGCTTGCTGCGCATTGAGGACAGCTATCAGCTTTGTTCTTCTCCGGACTATGCCGATGCCGTCCGTAAAGCCTTCGAGATCCGTAAGAGCGCCAAGCTCAGTCAGCCGGCGCTGGAGGTTCTGACCATCATTGCTTACTATCAGCCTACCACGCGGGCTTATGTGGACCAGATCCGTGGTGTAGACAGTGCTTATACGGTGGGATTACTGCTTGACCGCAAGCTCATTGAGGAATGCGGCCGGCTGCAGGTCCCGGGTCGTCCTCACCTGTACCGCACGACAAAGAATTTCCTTCGGGCCTTTCACCTTACCAGTCTGAATGATCTTCCTGAGATGCCGGACCTGGGTGGAGAAGGTCAGATGCGCTTGAATGAAGAAGGAGAAATCGTGGAGTACCCCGGTGTCACACCGGAAACGGCAGATACGCCGGAATCCGCGCAGGATATCCGGGAAGAATAAGACGATCGGAATGGATTGGGGAGGTGAGATACGTTGACTTGGCTATGGATCTTAGGGATCCTTTTGTTTCTGCTCTTTCTTTTGAGCATGGTCCGGATAGGAGCCCGGGCAGAAATGAAGGACGGAGAACTGGTTCTGGATGTGAAGCTTGGGCCTGCCTTAATTCGTGTCTTACCTCAAAAGAAAATGCAGCTGAGCCCTGAAAAAGAGGCTGCAAAAGCGGCCAAGGCCGCAAAGGCTGCCGCGAAGAAAGAAGCAAAAAAAGAGGCGCAAAAGACGGCAAAAGCCGCTCAAAAGGAGGCGCGGAAAGGGGAGAAGCTTTCCGTTAAGACTGCGCGGGTAAAAGAACTGCTGGGAGATGTCCGGAGCGCTGTCGATGCCATTTGGCCGCCGCTGCAGCGGGCACTGAACCGTACACGCAAAGCTGTTCGTATCCACCCACTGCAGCTGGCCCTTACTGTTGGCGCTGAGGAGGACCCTGCCATGGGGGCACAGGTCTATGGATACATCCACGCAGGGGTATGGACAGTCATGCCTCTTTTGGAAAAAGTTCTGGATATTCCGGAGCCT
>JAFOCY010000107.1 GCA_017380995.1 Oscillibacter sp.
ACGGTTTCGACAGGGGCGGCCGATGACGGGATCCAGCTTCCCGTCCCGGGCCTTCTGGGTCAGGGAGATGCAGTAGTTCTCCAGGTGCTTGCGGCCCACTTTCTTGGGCTCCTTTTCCCGGCGCTGCTCCCTGTTTTTTCCCTCGTGGTCGCCCTCGTTTTTGATCGGGGCGTCACCGCCGTTAAAGAGGCGGTTCAAAAAGGGAAAGGTGGCGGTCTTGCCGTCCTCTTCCTCCTCCATCCCCTCCTCGTCGCCGGAGGGGAGGTCTGCCAGACTTTCAAGGCTTGTCATGGCCTGGGTCATTTCACTGGAGAGGTTTTCCAGGTCCTCGTCGGAAATGCCCATGCGCTTCATCATTTCATCCACCTGCGGGAGGCCCAGCTCCTTGGCACACTTGAGGCAAAGGCCCTCATTTTTGAGCTCTCCGCCGTCCATGCGGGAGATGAACACCACCGCAACATTTTTCTTACATCTTGAACAAAGGGTAGGCTGCATTCGTTGATAACCTCCAAATTACTGCAACAGCGACAGCACGCTCAAAGGCGTATTTGCCGCGAAAAATTTCAAAACATAGGTCTCACTCACCGCCGCAGTCTCAAAGGAGACGCCCACGCGGCGAAGGAACCAAATGGCAAGGAACACCACCAACGCGCCCTTTACAGCTCCCAGTACCGCGCCGGAGGCTGCGTTGACCACATGGATCCCGGGAAGCCTGGTCAAAAGGTCCATGGCCGCTGCCAGAACATGCAGCAATATGCTCAGGGCGATAAAGGACAGGATAAAGAGGATGCCGTAGATCACCGACCTGGCCAAACTCCGGATCACCGCGGAAACGATGCCGCTGCCCGTTTCCAAAATCGTCTCCTCCGCCCGCTCCGCGATAGAGTCTCGGGCGTCGGCGTCGATGCCCAACAGCTCCAGGATCTCCTCGGTGCTGCCTTCCAGGCGGTCCATATCATAAAGTCCGGTCTGGTTGATGATGATTTTCTCCACCCGCTCCTCCACTGCCTTTTCAATGAAGGGGGCGGCCAGCCTTGCGGCGGGATCCGCAAAGGTCCCGGCGATCATGGCGGCGCCCACCAGGGCGATGATGGTGATGATCAGGCCGGCCAGGGACTTCACAAAGCCCTGGCACCAGCCAAAAACCGTGAACAGCAGCAATACCGCCGCCACGATGATATCCATTATAACAGGCGTGGACACAAATGCCTACCTTTCTCCCTGTAAATGTTTTGTGAACAAGCAGGGTAACTTCTGGGGAATCAGGGTCGTTTTAGGGTAAGAACAGCTTCGCCGTCTCGCTGCCCAGCAAAATGGCAGAGCCGTCGGCGCGCATGAGAACGGAGCGGGCATAGTCCGTACCGTTGAGGGTGGCGTAGACCTGCAGGTCCGGCGTGTAGACCACCAGACGGTTGGCGTAGAGCACCGCCAGATACCGCCCCGCGGCGGAGATGCCCAGGATCTCCTCATTGATCTCCAGGCTCCCTGTCTCCTGGCCCTCCCGGTCCACGGTGACAAGGCGTCCCACGCTGCCGGAGGAATAGCGGTTGAGGAGAAGCGCCGCAAAATCATCGCCCCCCAGGGCGTATTCCCGGAGATAGTCTCCGCCGTAGCTGTAAACAGCCTCCAGCTCGCCGTCGGTCCCGGCAAAGGCCAGGCAGGTATCGCACACGGTGATGAGCGCACCGTCCTGTCCCATGGCCACCGCCAGACCGTCCGGGATATCATAGTTTGCAAAGGGCTGTTCCTCGTTGATGTTGTAGAGGATCACGTTGGAGACAAAGGTACTCTCCTCCTGGCCCAGCGTCACAGCCGCCAAGCGCTTACAGTCGTCCGTCACATAACCGTCCATCACAAAGCGGCGGGAGGATTTGAACTCGAAATACTCCTTCATCTCCCCGTTATAGACCTTGACGGCTCCCTTGTTGTTTTTCTTCTCGGCGGTCACGGCAAGCCAGCCCGCCCCGTTGAGCCGGGCGGAGATCAGGGGCTCCGCCTCATCGGCGGTAAAACTCCATACCTCGCCTGCCGCATCCACCACATAAAGCTCCGTGCCGCCCACATCATAGGCAACGGCCCGGCTGCCGTTGGTATGCAGCGCCGGATGCTCCATCTTTACGCCCGCAGACCAGGTGGTATTCCCCTGTCCGTCCTGGACGGAGAGGGAGGTCTGGGTCAGCACCACGAGACTGTTTCCAAGGCTTGCAAAGCGGTGGTCGGAGGAGGGATCGTAGGAATAGCCCAGCACGCCGGAGGCCTCCTCTGCCTTGCCGTAGTTAAAATAGCGGCGCAGCACATCAAAGCCCGTGCCGTCCCGGTAGGCGGCAAAGACCACCACGCCCAAAACAGCAACCAGCACCAGGATAAATATGTATGTCTTTGGCCGGTGCCGGGTCTGCTCCTCCCGCTGGCCCTTTTCCTTATCTCTCATTCAGCCGTTCATCCTCATACCAAAGTCTCGTCAGGTACAGCCCGCCAGGGGGCACGGTGGGACCGGCAGCAGTGCGGTCGCCGCCCTCCAGAATGGCGGGGATATCCTCCGGAGAGAACTTTCCCTCCGCCGCGTACAGGACCGTTCCGGTGATGGCACGGACCATATTATACAAAAAACCGTTGGCGCAGACCTTCAGCTCCAGAAGGTCGCCGCTGCGCTCCACGTTGCACCAGTAAATAGTACGGACCGTGGACTTTGTCTCGGTGCCCACGCTGCGCACGGCGCGAAAATCGTGGGTGCCCACAAAGTAATTGGCGGCACGGTTCAAAAATTCCTCGTCCAGATGCTTGGGATAAAAATAAGCCCGGTTCACATAAAATGGATTCTTGAAGCGGGAATTATAGATACGGTAGGTATACTCCTTTTTGATGCAGGAGCCGATGGCGTTGAAGTCCTCCGCCACCTCATAGGCCTCCTTCACCGCGATATCCTCGGGGGTGTGGGTATTGATGGCGTAGGGAAAACGCTCCACGGGGATACGGGAGTTGGTCTTGAAATTTGCGATATAGTGCTCGGCGTGAACGCCTGCGTCAGTCCGGCCGCAGCCGGTGAGATGGACCTTTTCACCGGTAATTTTGGCGATAGCCTTCTCCAACGTCTCGCAGACGGTGACGGCGTTCTTTTGTACCTGCCAGCCGTGGTAGGCTGTGCCATTATACATAAGTTTCAAAGCGATATTGCGCATAATTTTGCTCCTTTCCTCCCAAACCGGGAGGGGGATGTTCCGCCCCCTACAGGGGCGGGGACGGGTTCAACCCCCCATTTTCTTTCTCCCAAAGAAAACGGGCCGTTGACGGTCCAAAAGAAATGTTTTGAGCATGTGTTCGCACCAGTGCGGCAAAAAGCAGAAATCTTGCCGCCGTACTGCGCAGAATAACAATTATTGTACTTGTTCACGGCACTTCTTTGACCGTGGCATTTCCTTCTCTTTCTGCGCCACTGGGCGCTGCTGCGGTGCATTCTATTCCATGTGTGTAGCGGATACCATCCGCCCGTCAATGACCGGTTTAATCTCTGAATGCCTTCGCCTGGGCCAGGTGGTTAAGCAGTTCCAAACGGGCACCGTTATCGCCGTTGATCTCCTCCACAGCGCAGTCCCGCAGCCGCCCCGCAAAGCGGGCACGCAGTTCTTCATCAAAACAAAGCGTCAGGTCATCCGCGGGGGCCTTGAGAAAATATTCAGCAATACGCTGATACTCGTATAGTGCTGCGTCCCTTTCAAAATCGTCATCGGCAC
>JAFOCY010000108.1 GCA_017380995.1 Oscillibacter sp.
CTGCCCCTGGGCGCCACCATGCACATGGACGGCTCCTGCTTCTCCTGCGTGCTGAAGATCGCCTTCGTATTCGGTGTCTTTGGTCAGGAGTTTACCTGGGGCATGATGCCCATGGTCATTCTGGTGGCTGTTCTCTCCTCTGTGGGTATGTCCGGTGTCCCCGGCGGCGGCTACATTGGTGAGTACATCATCTGCTCCATCTTCTTCCCCACCCAGATGGAGCTGGCTTTCCCCATCCTCGTTGCCATCGGCAACCTGGTGGATCCCCCCGCCACCATGATCAATGCTGCCGGCGACTACGTGGTGTGCTACATTGTGGAGCGCTTCGTGGACGGCAAGGATTGGCTGCAGAAGCAGCTCTCCACCAAGAACTGACCCCATTTTTACCCAAAAGACGCTGCTAAAGCAGCGTCTTTTGTCTCTCTACGCAGCGTTTGTTGCCTTCCGCCCCTCTCTTTGCTATCATGAAGTCAGGAAACAACACCGGGAGGGATACCATGGACAACGCAAAAACCGGCGCGCTGATCGCTGCGCGGAGAAATGAGTTGGCACTGACCCAAAGGGAACTGGCAGAAAAATTGCACATCTCTGACCGCACCGTAAGCAAATGGGAGCGGGGCGCAGGGTTTCCCGATGTTTCCCTGCTGGAACCGCTGGCAAAGGCCTTGGATGTATCCATCGCAGAGCTGGTGCAGGGCGAACGGGGAAATACCGAAGTGACAGAAATCACCCTGCGCAGCGTGGTCAGCGCTATTGCTGCCCACATCCGAAAAACCACACGGCGGCAGTTCACCACCGCCCTCGCCTCCGCCTTTCTGTTGGCGATGTCCTCCTTCATTCTCTTTGGTATTGCCGATTCTCTGGGGGCATTTGACCAAACAGTCTCTATGGTCCTGCCTGTCGGCATTTACGAGGGAGGGCTTCTTACGGAGGAAAGCACTGTCACTATTGAAGGTACGCGATACCGCTTTACCGGAGATTTCTCCGGTCGCTTTGCCATTGCAGCGTTCCCAGAAACCTGTGCCGAGAATGTCACGGCAAATATCCGGTGGGACTATCACTTCGATGGGCATAATGAGATCTTTTATCACCGTTTCAGCGACTTTGATATTGGTGGTCCCCTCTCCCGGGCAGACCTTTATATCTCAAAAGACATGAACAGCTTCGCCTTCCGTTTGGATGACGGGCGTGTCATCGCAACCCATGCCCATCTGGTGTCTCTTGCGATGCTGGATACCTACTACGCGGTAGATCTGCAAAATGTTCTGTACCGCTCACCCTCATAAGAGCAAAAAGGGACGCTGCCGCTGGCAGCGTCCCTTTTTGATTTTTTCAATCCAAAACCTGCACTGCGGCACCGAGGATGCCGTCGCCGATGTAGGTACTGAGAGTACAGTCGATCTCACCTTCCCAGATATGATCGTAATCCGGGAGCGCGGTAATCAGCTTTGTTCTCAGCTTCTCCAGCTCTTCGGAGGAAGACCCTCCGCTGGCAACCGCCAGGTTGTACCGCTTGTGTTCACCACAGGCTTTCACCGTCAGGGCCACCAGTTTGTCCATCACCTGGTTGCGGCCCCGCACCTTAGCGGCAGACTGCAGCTGACCGTCAGCACTGAAGCCGAGGATCGGCTTAATATTCAAAAGAGTTCCCGCGGTGGCTGTGACCTTGCCGATACGTCCGCCTTTTTCCAGATATTCCAGTGTATCAACAGAAAAGTGAGCTGTGGTATCCTTCACAAGCTGCGGTGCACGGTGTTCCACCAGTTCTTCCCAGCTCATACCGGCCTTGATATCCTCCGCCAGCTGCAGCACCATCATACCCTGGCCCAAAGATGCGCTAAGGGAATCAAACACCGCCACTTCCAGTTTGCCTTCACACTCCTCGCCAATGAGACGAGCCACATTGAAGGTGCCGGAAAGGCCGCTGGAAAGCATAAAGGCAATGACGCCCTCATAGCCTTCCTTCACGATCTCCTCAAGCGCACTGCCGATGTCCTCGCCAGAGGGCAAAGAGGTCTTGGGCAGCTCACCTTCGCGAAGGCGGCAGTAAACTTCATCCGGGGTAATATCCACACCGTCCCGGTACTCGCCATCCCGGCACAGGATGCGCAAAGGCACTACAAAAATGCCCTTTTCTTTCGCAAGGCGGGGAGAAATATCGGCACAGGAGTCTGTCAGCAATGCAATCTTCTTGGGTGACATTCGTTGATCCGCTCCTTTTCATTCAGACTTTCTGAAATGTTATTATCTCACAAAGCCCGCAAAATTGCAAGAACTGTTCTCACGTTCCGCTTACAGCCTCCAATAATCCCCGGCAGCCCTCGGACACATCCTGCCAGGTTGCCTCAAAATCCCCGGTGTACCAGGGATCAGCAACACTGCCGGGCCGTGAAGTCCAATCCAGAAGAAGACTCAGCTTTCCTTTCGGATCTCCGCCGCATATCCGGTGCATATTCCGAAGGTTGGCACTATCCATCCCCACCAGATAGTCGTAGTGGTCATAATCGCTTTTACGCAGCTGCCGGGCCGTTTTCCCAGCGCAGGAAATGCCGTGCTCGGCAAGCTTCCGCCGGGCCGGAGGATAGACAGGATTACCGATCTCCTCCGTGCTGGTGGCCGCAGAGGCGATCTCAAACTCCCTCTCCAGCCCCACTTTTTTCACCAAATCCTTCATCACAAACTCCGCCATCGGGCTTCTGCAAATATTGCCGTGGCAAATAAAAAGCACTTTTATCATGGTCTTTATCAACCTCCAAAAGTCTGAAAGCTGTTGATATTACAGTCTTTTTCGGACTTTTCAATTTTTCCTGATTTTTCCCAAGTCCCCATAAATCTATGGAACTACACCGCTCGTCTCTTGTAATCAACATACTATAGTGGAAGGCAGAAAGTCAATAGCCGTTCCCGGAACAAAACGCACCGGCTCACTCAGAGAAGTAAGCCGGTGCCTCTTTATTCCGTTACTTTTTTCAGCATGCGCTCGTGCATGCCCGCCATCATGACCAGGATGATCAAAAGATACCAGGGCATCAGTCCCGCGCCGATCCGCTGGGCCAGAAAACCGAACACCGGCGGCGCAAGGCAGGTACCAACATAGGCGCTGGCCATCTGCACGCCGATCACCGCCTGGGACCGCTCCGCTCCAAAATGGGCGGGGGTGGCGTGGATCACACAGGGATACACCGGGGCACAGCCAAAGCCGATAAGGAGCAAACCCACCAGTGCCCCATTCTCTCCCAGAGGAACCAGCAGCGCCAGGATACCCAGGAAGATCACCGCACTCCCCATCCGGATCATATCCCGGTCACAGACCTTCATGGTAACAAAGCCGCTCAGGAACCGCCCCACCGTGATCCCCACGAAAAAAAGACACCCAAAACCCGCAGCCCGCTCCGCGTCCATGCCCAGGTGCAGCACCAGATAGCTGCTGCCCCAAAGCGCCGCCGTCTGCTCCAGGGCGCAGTAGCCAAAAAAGGTGCACATCACCTCTTTGGCCCCGGGAATGGACAGGATCTCTCCCATCCGCAGGGCACGATCTTCCTCCTCTGTTCCCTGGCCGGGACGGCGCTTCCAAAGGGGAAGGCTGAAAAAGAGGATGGCGGTCAGGAGGATCTGCAGGATTCCTACATAGCGGTAACCCATCCGCCAGCTCTGGCCGCCTGTCAGCGCCCAGGCCATCACATAGGGGCCGATGGAGGCTCCCAAGCCCCACATACAATGGAGCCAGCTCATATGACGGCTCTCATAATGCAGGGCAACATAGTTGTTCAGAGAAGCATCCACGCTGCCTGCCCCCAAGCCATAGGGAATGGCCCACAGACACAAGGCACCAAAGCTGCGGCTCACAGAAAATCCGAACAGGGCCGCCGCGGTGGCAGCAACGCTGAGGGCCGTGACCTTTCCGGTACCCAGCCGCCGGGTCAAGCGGTCGCTCTGGAGACTTGAGACAATGGTGCCCACGGAGATGATAGCCGAGATGATCCCCGCGCAGGAGACCTTGACCCCAAACTCCGGGTACATGGCAGGCCATCCGGAACCCAGCAGGCCATCCGGCAGACCCAGACTGATAAAACTGAGATAGATAATAAAAAGCAGTAGCTGGACCATGTTGCGCAGCCTCCTTGATTCGTGGTATGATCATATCATAAACACCGCTTGAAGCGGTATCACGATTCTGCTGATTTTTCCAGACGGAAGGGGGCATTTTTGTGCAAAGGTTCTTCATTACCGTGGGAGACATCACCCACTCCCAAGTGGACGCCATCGTAAACGCCGCCAATACCACTCTCCTTGGGGGCAGCGGCGTGGACGGCGCCATCCACCGGGCCGCAGGGCCGGAGCTTTTGGCTGAGTGCCGCACGCTCCGGGGCTGCGAAACAGGAAAGGCCAAGATTACCGCCGGCTACCACCTCCCTGCAAAGCACGTCATCCACACCCCCGGTCCCATCTGGCGGGGCGGCGGGTATCACGAGGCAGAGCTTCTTTCCTCCTGCTACCGTTCCTGCCTGACCCTGGCGGTGGAGCATGGCTGCAAAACCATCGACTTCCCCTCCATCTCCACCGGCGTCTATGCCTATCCCCTGCCCCAGGCCGCTCGGATCGCCCTGACCACCATTCGGGATTTCCTGGCTCAAAATGACACACTCACCCAGGTCCGTATGGTCTGCCATACGGAATCCACCGCAAAAATCTACCGTAATGTTTTAGTCACACTATGAAAAATGCGGCCCGATGGGCCGCATTTTTTACTGCTGTGCGTCGATCTTCTCTTTCAGCTCCATGAGATACATCCACCGCTCCGTCTTTTCCTCCAGGGCAGCTTCCAGCTCCGTCTGCTTTGCCATCAGTTCCTGGAGCTTTACATAATCACTTCCGCAAGTCCCCTGCTGGGCCTGGCACTGGGCGATCTGTTCCTCCAGGGCGGCGATATCATCGTCGATAGTCTCAAACTCCCGCTGCTCCTTAAAGGAGAATTTCAGTTTTTTCTCCCGCTGGCGCTGGGCCGGAGCCCCTCTATCCTGCTTTTCTTCCTTTTCAGGCCGTTCTTCTGCTTTCTTGGCTTTCGCCCAGTCGGACCAGTTGCCTACATATCGGCGCACCTGTCCCTCTCCCACTTCAAAGATGTGCTCGGAGAGCTTATCCAGGAAAAACCGGTCATGGGACACGGTGAGAATGGGGCCGGGGAAGCTCTGGAGATAATCCTCCAAAATAGAGAGGGTCATGACATCCAGGTCGTTGGTCGGCTCGTCCAGAAGGAGCACGTTGGGGGCCGCCATCAAAACGGAGAGCAGATACAGTCTTCTCCGCTCGCCGCCGGAAAGGCGGCCGATGGGAACAGACTGCAGATCACTGGGGAACAAAAACCGCTCCATCATCTGGTTGGCGGAGAAGGTGCCCTCGTCGGTCTTCACTTCCTCTGCGATTTCGTGGATAAAATCGTAGACCCGCTGATTCAGGTCCAATTCCCGTCCCTCCTGGGAGAAGTGGCCGATCTTTACCGTGGTGCCTGTTTCCACGCTGCCGCTATCCGGCTGCAATTCCCCGGCGATCAAGTGCAGCAGAGTGGATTTTCCCGCACCGTTGTGTCCCACGATGCCGATGCGGTCATCTCGCAGAAGATTATAGGAAAAGCCGCCGATAATGGTCTTTCCGTCATACTCCTTCACCACATCGTGAAGCTCGATGATCTTTTTTCCCAGGCGGCTGGAAGCTGCCGCCATCTGCACGGTATCGTCGGTCTCAGGAGCATCCTGGTTCAAAAGTTCTTCATAACGCTCGATGCGGTCCTTGGACTTTGTCCGCCGGGCCTGACAGCCCCGCATGATCCACTCCCGCTCCACCCGGAGGATAGACTGGCGTTTGCGCTCGGTGGCCTCCGCCATCTCCGCGCGCTGGGCCTTGAGCTCCAGGTACTTGGAGTAGTTGGCCTCATAGTGGTAAAGCTTTCCCCGTGAAAGCTCCGTAATGTGGTTCACCACACGCTCCAAAAAGTAGCGGTCATGGGTCACCATCACCAATCCGCCCTTGAAGCGGCGCAGCCAGTCCTCCAGCCAGGAGACCATGGCGCTGTCCAGATGGTTGGTGGGCTCATCCAGCACCAGCACATCCGCCGGGTGGATGAGGGCGGCGGCCAGGGCCACCCGCTTGCGCTGTCCGCCGGAAAGGGTGCCCACCTTCTGCTCAAAATCAGGCAGGCCCAGCTTGGAGAGCATGGACTTGGCCTCATACTCGTTCAGCGCCCGGAACTCCGCCGGGAAGTGAAGAAAGACCTGCTCCAAAATGGTGGCGTCCTCCTCCATCACCGGGTTTTGAGAAAGCACGCTGACCTGGACATTGGGATTGCGGGAGATCTTGCCCTCGTCCGGCTCCGTAATGCCGGCCAGGACCTTCAAAAAGGTGGATTTTCCGGTGCCGTTGATACCGATGATACCGGTCTTATCCCCTTCATTCAAATAAAAATTCACATCACTGAGCAACTGACGGCTGCCGAAGTTGATGGAAATATGCTCTGCGGATAACAGCATGGAGTACCCTCCCAAAAAGAATTACATAATGGAATATTGTATCATCTTTTTCTGGCTTTGACCATCCCTTTGTGGTATTCTGTTGCCAAAGAACAGGAAAGGAGGAGAGATATGGAAGTCATTACCCGCGTGATTTCGCCGGAGGAGGAGGGTTCCACCGTCCGCCATATTCTCCGGGCCAAGCTCCATTTCTCCTCTCACGCCATCTCCCGCCTGACCCGGGCGGAAAACGGCATCCTGGTGAATGGCGCCCACGCCCGCACCACCTATATCCTCCACACCGGCGACATTCTCGCCGTGGAATCGGGAGACCACCGCCCGCCGAAAGTGGAGGTCATCCCCGGAGACTGGCCTTTACCCGTGGTTTGGGAAGACGGTCACCTGCTGGTGGTGGACAAGCCCGCCGGCATGACGGCCCACGCCTCCAATTTCGTCCCCGGCACCCCCACCGTTGCCGGGGCACTGGCCTTCCAGCGGGGCGGGGACTTCGTCTTCCACTCCGTCAGCCGCTTGGATAAGGGCACCACGGGCCTCATGGTGGTGGCAAAGAGCGGCTATGTTCACGATCTGCTCCGCCGTGCCCACCATACGGGCCGCTTCTTCCGGGAGTATCGGGCGGTTTGCATGGGTTGTCCGGAACCGAAATGCGGCACCATCAACGCCCCCATCGGCCGGGATGAATCCTCTGTCATTGCCCGCATGGTCCGGCCTGACGGGCAGGAGGCGGTATCCCACTATGAAGTTCTTTCCGAGAAAAACGGCATGGCCTTTTTGAAGCTGATCCCTCAGACGGGCCGTACCCACCAGCTCCGAGTCCACATGGCCTCCATCGGCCATCCCCTGGCAGGGGACTGGCTCTACGGTAAAGAGGATGTGGACCTGATCCCCCGCCCGGCCCTCCATTCCTACCGTTTAAGAATGGTCCATCCCGTCACCGGAGAAGTTCTGGACCTGACGGCTCCCATCCCGGAGGATATGCAAAAACTCCTGTAAAAAAATCCCGCTGTTCTTGCGAACAGCGGGATTTTTATCATGTCATTATTCCTCGGAATCCTCGTCGTCCTCGGAAATGGTCACTTCCACAGGGGCGGAAGCAGCGGGAGCCTTAGGCTCATCGCCATCGGGGACCAGTTCCTTGGCAAAGTTGTGATAAGCCTGGAGACCGGTACCGGCGGGGATCAGCTTACCGATGATGACGTTCTCCTTCAGGCCGACCAGACGGTCGCTCTTACCCTTGATGGCAGCCTCGGTCAGGACCTTGGTGGTCTCCTGGAAGGAGGCGGCGGAGAGGAAGGAGTCGGTGGCCAGAGAGGCCTTGGTGATACCCATCAGCAGCTGGGTGCCCTCAGCATGGCGCAGAGGCTCGCCATTCTCCTGGCGCTCGCCTGCGGCATTGCGGCGGTCGATGTCCTCGTTGGCATCGTACAGCTCCAGGACATCCACCATGGAGCCATCCAGCAGCTTGGTGTCGCCGGCGTCCTCCAGACGGACCTTGCGCATCATCTGACGGACGATGACCTCGATGTGCTTATCGTTGATGTCAACGCCCTGCTGACGGTACACGCGCAGAACTTCCTGGATCAGGTAGTTATAAACAGCGTCAGCGCCGCGGATCCGCAGAACATCGTGGGGGTTCAGAGCGCCGTAGGTCAGCTGGGTGCCGGCCTCGATGGTATCGCCATCCTTGACCTGGAGGCCCGTGTGGGGCACAGCGTAGATGCGGGTGTCGCCATCCTCGGCGGTGATGATGATGTTCAGGAGGCTGCCCTTGGCGGCATTCTCAAAGCGGACCTTGCCACCGATCTCAGCCAGAGTTGCCATACGCTTGGGCTTACGGGCCTCGAACAGCTCTTCCACTCGGGGAAGACCCTGGGTGATATCGCCGCCGGCCAGACCGCCGGTATGGAAGGTACGCATGGTCAGCTGGGTACCGGGCTCACCGATGGACTGTGCAGCGATGATACCAACAGCCTCGCCGGGGCCGACGGGAGCCTGGGTCGCCAGGTTCATACCGTAGCACTTGGCGCAAACGCCGCTGTGTGCCTTACAGGTCAGGACGGTGCGGATCATGACGGTGGGATGCTCGTCAACCTCGGGGTTGAAGGTGCACAGGTCGCCCTCGCGGGGGTTGTTCTGGACCCAGGCGCGGCTCTCCAGGAGCTTGGCGTCCTTCTCGTCCATCATCTTGGAGCTGCTGACCAGGATCTCGCCGGTGGCAGCATCCACAACGTCGCCCACCAGGAAGCGGCCGTGGAGACGGTCAGAGAACTTCTCAATGATCTGGCCGTTCTCGCTGATCTCGCTGACCTTGATACCGTGGGTCACGCCGCAGTCCTGCTCGCGGATGATGACGTCCTGAGAGACGTCGACCATTCGGCGGGTCAGGTAACCGGAGTCGGCGGTACGAAGAGCGGTATCGGCCAGACCCTTACGGGCACCACGGCTGGAGGTAAAGTACTCCAGAACGGTCAGGCCTTCGCGGTAGTTTGCCTTGATGGGGATCTCGATGGTCTTACCGGCGGTGTTTGCAATCAGACCACGCATACCGGCCAGCTGACGGATCTGCTTCATGGAGCCTCGGGCGCCGGAGTCCGCCATCATGAAGATGGGGTTGTAGCGGTCCAGGTTCTTCTGCAGGGCGTCGGAAACATCGTTGGTGGTCTTCTCCCACACCTGGATGACCTGCTTGTAGCGCTCGTGGTCGGTCATGAAGCCCATCTTGTACTGGTTCTCGATGTCCAGAACCGCCTGCTCGGAGGCGGCGACCATCTCGTACTTCTTGGGGGGGATGGTCATATCAGCGATAGAGACAGTGATGGCGGCGCGGGTAGAGTACTTGTAGCCGGTGGCCTTGATGGCGTCCAGCACCTCGGCGGCGCGGGTGAAGCCGTGCTTGTTGATGGTCTTGTCGACGATCTTGCCCAGCTGCTTCTTGCCGCAGGTCTCGGTGATCTCGTAATCGCAGACGTGGGCGGGATCGGTACGGTCCACGAAGCCCAGGTCCTGAGGGATATTGTTGTTGAAGATGATGCGGCCGGGAGTGACCTCCACCACGCGGGTGTAGTCCACGCCGTCCACAGTCACGGTGCGGCGCACCAGGATGGGGCAGTGGGGGCCGATCGCGTGCTCATTGTAGGCCATGAGGGCCTCATCCTCGCTGCCGTACATATGCAGGGGCTTGTAGGTAGCCTGCTTGCGGCCCTCAGCCTTTGCAGCCTCGTTGGCGGCAAGGAACTCGTCGGCATCCACGATGGACTGAGCGGGCAGATCGGTCTCGCCGGCGTCGTCGCACCAGATGGTCTCGGCACCCACCTCGGCCTTGCCCATGCGGGACATGGTCAGGTAGTAGGAGCCCAGCACCATATCCTGGGTAGGAACGGTGACGGGGCCGCCGTCCTGGGGACGCAGAAGGTTATTGGCGGAGAGCATCAGGATGCGGGCCTCAGCCTGGGCCTCTGCGGACAGGGGCACATGGATAGCCATCTGGTCGCCGTCGAAGTCGGCGTTGAAGGCGGTACAGGTCAGGGGGTGGAGCTTCAGAGCGCGGCCATCCACCAGCACGGGCTCGAAGGCCTGGATACCCAGGCGGTGCAGGGTGGGAGCACGGTTGAGCATGACGGGGTGGTCCTTGATGATGACGTCCAGAGCATCCCAGACCTCGGTAACGCCCTTGTCCACCATCTTCTTGGCGGACTTGATGTTGTTGGCGGTGCCGTCCTCCACCAGCTTCTTCATGATGAAGGGGCGGAACAGCTCCACAGCCATCTCCTTGGGCACGCCGCACTGGTAGATCTTCAGCTCGGGACCGACGACGATAACGCTTCGGCCGGAGTAGTCAACACGCTTACCCAGCAGGTTCTGACGGAAGCGGCCCTGCTTACCCTTGAGCAGGTCGCTCAGGGACTTGAGGGCGCGGTTGTTGGCGCCGGTGACGGCGCGGCCGCGGCGGCCGTTGTCGATCAGGGCGTCCACGGCCTCCTGCAGCATACGCTTCTCGTTGCGCACGATGATGTCGGGCGCGCTGAGCTGGATGAGGCGCTTGAGGCGGTTGTTGCGGTTGATGACGCGGCGGTAGAGGTCGTTGAGGTCAGAGGTGGCGAAACGGCCGCCGTCCAGCTGCACCATGGGGCGCAGCTCGGGGGGGATGACGGGCAGGATGTCAATGACCATCCACTCAGGCTTGTTGCCGGAGAGGCGGAAGGCATCCACCACTTCCAGGCGCTTGACGATGCGGGCCTTCTTCTGGCCGGCGGCGTCCTTCAGCTCGGCGTGGAGCTGGGCGGAGAGGGCCTCCAGGTCCACGTCCTGGAGGAGCTTCTTCACAGCCTCGGCACCCATGCCGGCCTGGAAATCGTCCTCATACTTCTCACGGTAGTCCCGGTATTCCTTCTCAGAGAGGATCTGATTCTTCATCAGGGGAGTCTCACCGGGATCGGTGACGATATAGTTGGCAAAGTAGAGCACCTTCTCCAGGATGCGGGGGCTGATGTCCAGCAGCAGGCCCATGCGGGAGGGAATGCCCTTAAAATACCAGATGTGGGAAACGGGGGTAGCCAGCTCGATGTGGCCCATGCGCTCGCGGCGGACCTTGGCGCGGGTGACCTCGACGCCGCAGCGGTCGCAGACCTTGCCCTTATAGCGGATCTTCTTGTACTTGCCGCAGTGGCACTCCCAGTCCTTGGTGGGTCCGAAGATACGCTCGCAGAACAAACCGTCCCGCTCGGGCTTGAGGGTTCTATAGTTGATGGTCTCAGGCTTTTTCACTTCGCCGTAAGACCAGGCGACGATCTGGTCGGGAGACGCCATGCCGATCTTGATCGCGTCAAAGGCAATGTTGTTGCCGGTATTGTTATCGATCATGTTCGATTATCCTCCTTCAATGATTCAAATGATTCAGAATGTGTTCGACGAATGTGGGATTCTGAATCATTCGTCGCCGAAGCCGATATCGATATCAGCGCCGGCGTCCTCCGGAGCATCCTCAATATCGTAGCCGGCCTCCTGGAACTCCGCCTCTTCAGCGAAGCTGTTGCGGTGACGGTCGTCATCGGCATCCATGCGGGCCAGGTTGAAGGTATCCATGGCATCCTCGTCTTCCTTCAGCTCGATGACGTTGCCATCGGCATCCAGCACCTGGATATCCAGGCACAGGGCCTGCAGTTCCTTCACCAGAACCTTGAAGGACTCGGGCACACCGGGCTGAGGCACGTTGTGGCCCTTGACGATGGACTCGTAGGTGCGGACACGGCCGGTCACATCGTCGGACTTGACGGTGAGGATCTCCTGCAGGGTGTAGGCAGCACCGTAAGCCTCCAGGGCCCAAACTTCCATCTCGCCGAAGCGCTGGCCGCCGAACTGGGCCTTGCCGCCCAGAGGCTGCTGGGTGACCAGGGAGTAGGGGCCGGTGGAACGGGCATGGATCTTATCGTCGACCAGGTGGTGGAGCTTGAGGAAGTACACATAGCCAACGGTAACTTTGTTGTCGAAGGGCTCGCCGGTACGGCCATCGTACAGCACGCTCTTGCCCTCGGGGTCAAGACCGGCCTCCAGCAGCATGCCCTTGATGTCCTCCTCGCGGGCACCGTCGAAGATGGGGGTAGCCACCTTGCAGCCCAGAGCCTGGGCGGCGTAGCCCAGATGGACCTCCAGCACCTGACCGATGTTCATACGGGAGGGAACGCCCAGGGGGTTCAGAACGATATCCAGGGGAGTGCCGTCGGGCAGGAAGGGCATATCCTCCTGGGGCAGCACGCGGGAGACAACACCCTTGTTGCCGTGGCGGCCTGCCATCTTGTCGCCCACCTGGATCTTGCGGCGCTGGGCGATGTAGACGCGAACCACCATGTTCACGCCGGGGCCCAGCTCGTCGCCGTTTTCACGGGTGAAGACCTTGGTATCCAGAACGATACCGCTCTCGCCGTGGGGGACCTTCAGGGAGGTGTCGCGGACCTCGCGGGCCTTCTCGCCGAAGATGGCGCGCAGCAGACGCTCCTCAGCGGTGAGGTCGGTCTCGCCCTTGGGAGTGACCTTACCCACCAGGATGTCGCCGCTCTTGACCTCGGCACCCACGCGGATGATGCCGTTTTCGTCCAGGTCCTTCAGGGCGTCCTCGCCCACGTTGGGGATATCACGGGTGATCTCCTCGGGACCAAGCTTGGTGTCACGGGCATCCAGCTCAAACTCCTCAATGTGGATGGAGGTGTAGAGGTCGTCCCGGACCAGACGCTCGTTCAGCAGGACGGCGTCCTCGTAGTTATAGCCTTCCCAGGTCATGAAGCCGACCAGGATGTTGCGGCCCAGGGCGATCTCGCCCTGATCGGTGGCGGGGCCGTCGGCCAGAACAGTGGGATCCTCCCACTCGCCCTTTTCATTCAGGCGCTTGCCGTGAACACGCTCGCCAACATTGACGATGGGATGCTGGTTGATGCAGGTAGTATGGTTGGAGCGCAGGTACTTGATCAGCTTATAATCCTTGACCTCGCCGCTGTCGTACTTGACGGTGATGTGGCGGGCATCACAGGAAGTGACCACGCCGTCGCCCTCAGCCAGAACAACGATCTCGGAGTCGATGCAGATCTTGTGCTCCATACCGGTGCCGACGATGGGAGCCTCGGGACGGAGCAGGGGCACTGCCTGACGCTGCATGTTTGCGCCCATCAGTGCGCGGTTTGCGTCATCGTTGGGCAGGAAGGGGATCATGGCGGTAGCGATGGAAACCATCATACGGGGGCTGACGTCGATAAAGTCCACCAGCTCACGGTCCACCTCCACGATCTCGTCGCGGTGGCGGCAGGTGATACGGGCGTTGATGAGGCAGTTGTTCTCATCCACAGGCTCAGCAGCCTGACCGACGATGAAGTTATCCTCCTCATCGGCAGTCATGTAGGTGATGGTATTGGCCAGCTCGCCGGTGGCCTTGTTCACAGCGCGGTAAGGAGCCTCGATGAAGCCGTACTCATTGACCCGGGCATAGGTAGCCAGGTAAGAGATCAGGCCGATGTTGGGACCTTCGGGAGTCTCGATGGGGCACATACGGCCGTAGTGGCTGTAGTGAACGTCTCGGACCTCCATGTTGGCGCGCTCACGGCTCAGACCGCCGGGGCCCAGAGCGGACAGACGGCGCTTGTGGGTCAGCTCTGCCAGGGGGTTGGTCTGGTCCATGAACTGGCTCAGGGGGCTGGAGCCAAAGAACTCCTTGATGGCGGCGGTAACAGGACGGATGTTGATCAGGCTCTGGGGGGTGACAGCATCCAGATCCTGAACGGTCATACGCTCGCGGATGACGCGGTCCAGACGGGAGAAGCCGATGCGGAACTGGTTCTGCAGCAGCTCGCCCACGCAGCGCAGGCGGCGGTTACCCAGATGGTCGATATCATCCTTGGTCACCAGACCGGCGGCCAGGGCGTTC
>JAFOCY010000109.1 GCA_017380995.1 Oscillibacter sp.
GGGAACGGACCAGCAGGGGCTGAGGGTCGGTATCGGAGATACAGCCGATACCGCTGCAGCCGTGGAAATCAGAAAGGTCCTTTTCAAACTTGGTGCGGAAGGGGGAGTTTTCGATGTTGTGGATCTGGCGCTGGAAGCGGCCCTCCTCGGCATCATAGATGGCCATGCCGCCCCGGCGGGTACCCAGGTGAGAGTGGTAGTCAACACCGAAGAAAATATCAAGTACGCAGTCCCGCTTGGAGACTGCTCCAAATAAGCCGCCCATCTTATGCGAAGAACAGCTCGGACAGAGTCATGGGATCGATGTACTTGCCGTCCTTGTAGACGCGCATGTTGCCGGAGGCGACCTCGTCGATGAGCATTACATTGCCCTCGGCGTCATATCCGTACTCGAACTTGATGTCATAGAGGACCAGACCCTTTTCCTTCAGGTCATCAGCGATGATCTGGGTGATCTTCTGGGTCATTTCCTTCATGTCGTCATACTGCTTTTCGGTCATCACGCCCAGGACCACCAGGCCGTCCTTAGTGACCAGGGGATCGCCCAGGTCGTCGTTCTTGAAGGTGGTCTCCACGTAGGCAGGCAGATCCTGGCCCTCGGTGCAGTACTGGCCGTAACGGCGCAGGAAGGAACCCACGGCCTTGTGGCGGCAGATGACCTCCAGGCCCTTGCCGAAGACCTTGGCGGGCAGGACTTCCATGGTGGTGTTGGCCAGGTCGGCAGAGACGTAGTGGGTCTTGATGCCGGCGGCGTTGATCTTCTCGAAGAAGTAGATGGACATACGCAGGTTCACGTCACCCACACCGTCGATGGTCAGGCCCACGGAGTTTTCGCCGGGATCGAACACGCCGTCCTTGCCGGTGCAGTCATCCTTGAACTTGAGCAGGTAGTTGCCGTTTTCCAGGGAATAAACATTCTTGGTCTTACCAGTGTAAACGAGTTCCATAATTAACTTCCTCCAAAATTAAAGTTCTATAAAATAATAAAAGTAAATGGGATCCTTAGTGATATTTGGCCCGCAGCTCTGCATCGGCCTTCAAAACAGCTTCCTTACCCTCCACGCGGGCAGAGTCCAGCTTGGCAGCCAGGTCTGCATCGGTGACGGCCATGATCTGAATGGCCAGAAGAGCGGCGTTCTTAGCGCCGTCCACGGCAACAGTGGCAACGGGAATGCCGGAGGGCATCATGACGGTGGAGAGCAAGGCGTCCATGCCGTCCAGCGTGGCGCCCTTGCAGGGGATGCCGATGACAGGCAGGGTGGTGTTGGCAGCCACAGCACCGGCCAGGTGGGCCGCCATGCCGGCAGCGGCAATGATACAAGAAAATCCGCTCTCACGGGCCGAGGCTGCAAATTCTCTTGCTTCATTCGGACAGCGATGAGCGGACAATACGCGCACTTCCATGGGGACGCCATATTCCTGCAATACGGCAATGGCCTTTTCCACGATGGGCAGATCACTCTTGGAACCCATAACGATACCGACTTTTTTCATGGGAGTTCCTCCTTGTTGGGAAAAATAAATGGACAGACGGCCGCCATACGCAAACCAGTCTGCCCAGGCGGTCGGCTCATACCCTTGCGGTTCCCATGTGGTCGTTCCACTTTCCGCCAGTAGCCGCAGGGTTTCATACTAATCAAATTTTACCAAAGGTGATACCTTGCGTCAATCTTGAAAAAACACCATTTTTCACGAAAAAAGTGTGGATCTCTGTGCAATGCACCAAAAAAATACATTAAGGCATCTGATTTCTGAATAATTGTCAGAAGGATAAATAATAGTAGACAGAATGGTCCTTCCGGACTGTTTTTACAGTGCCGTTAGCCTTCATGCGGCGCAGATACCACCTGGTACGGGAAAGGCTGAGGCCTACGGCTTCGGAAATCATCTTTGCGGTGGAATAGGGGGAGAGGACCAGAAAACCGGAGATCCGGTCCCGGCGGGAGCGGCGGCGCAGGGCCGGACCGGTGGGGTCGGCATCATGGAGCAGGGTGTGGACCTCCTCTGGAGAGCAGCGGTAGTCTCCCTCGCCCCGGCGCAGATATGTACCGCCGAAGGGGCTGGGGCCGATGAAGACGGGAGTCTGGCTGGCTTTTGCCCGGGGGACACGAATGACAACGATGGAGTTTCCCTCGCTTTCCACGATCTGCACATCTTCCGGACCCAGCAGATTCACGCTGACTACACCGGGGATGTGCAGGGTGTTCCAGAAGTCTGCTGCCAGCTGATCAGCGTCCGGCAGGGGAACGGTGAAAAAGTGCTTGTTCTCCTGATCCTCCATCACGCCCAGGAGAATCAGTCCGCCGTCGGAATTGGCAAAGGCGGAATAGGTCTCCCAGATGCTACGGGGCAGGCCGCCCTGCGCCTTTTTGGCTTCCAGGCGGTTATTTTCGCGGTAACGCGCAAGATCCTTCCAGTCCAGCATTTCATTCACCCCAATACGATATCCAGAATCATCATCAAGGAAAAGCCAACGGCAAAGGCAATGGTGCCAATGTGGGAGTGTTCGCCCTCGCTCATTTCAGGAATCAGTTCCTCCACTACCACGTACAGCATAGCGCCAGCGGCGAAGCTGAGGAAATAGGGCAGAGCGGGAAGGATCAATCCGGCAGCCAGCAGAGTCAATACAGCGCCGGCAGGCTCCACCAGACCGGAAAGAACACCGTACCAAAAGGCCTTGCCCCGTTTTACGCCGCCGGAGTGGAGGGGCATGGAGATGATGGCCCCTTCCGGAAAGTTCTGAATAGCGATGCCAAGGGACAGGGCAAAGGCTCCGGCGGAGGAGACGGCAGTTTCGCCGCTCATCAATCCCGCCAAAACTACACCCACGGCCATGCCTTCGGGAAGATTGTGCAGGGCGACGGCGAGGATCATCATGGTGGAGCGCTGCAGGGCGCACTGAGGGCCTTCACACTGTTCGCTGTGCATATGGAGATGGGGGACGACACGGTCCAGCACCATCAGGAAAAGAAAGCCGATCCAAAGACCGATCACGGCGGGAAGGAAGGATAGCCGTCCCATGTGGGAGGCTTCTTCCATAGAAGGGATGATCAGGCTCCAGATAGAGGCCGCCACCATCACGCCGGCGGCAAAGCCGGTCAGCGCCCGTTCAAAGGGACGGGGCATGGCGCCCTTCAGGAAAAATACACATCCGGCTCCCGCGGTGGTGCCCAGGAAAGGGAGAAAGATCTCCCGAATGATCTCTATGGTCATAAGCAGTACCTCCTGCTGTATTCTTTATAATCAATAACAGTATACCACATCTTTTCTTTTCTGCACAGATGGAAATACAAAAGGCTTCCCCTGAGGGAAGCCTTTCAAAGGTTATTTGCTGGGCTGGAAGAAGGCAACAGCAATGGCGCCGGGGCCGGCGTGGGTGCCCACTACGCCGCCCACCATGCTGATGGGGAGGCCCTTGTCTCCCATCAGGGAGCTGCCCTGCAGATACTTTTGCAGACCTTCGTCACTCAGGCCAGTGTAGCCCAGGCGGGCCGGACGGTCGAAGTCCACACCGCCGGCATTCAGGATTTCCTGGTCCAGCTGGAGGCCGCCCTGTTTGCTGCCCCGTGCTTTGCCGATGAGGTTTACCTCACCGCCGTCCAGGCAGATGATGGGCTTAATGGAGAGAAGGCCCCCCGCAAAGGCCGCGGTTTTGGAAATGCGTCCGCCGCGCTTCAGGTATTCCAGGGTGTCCAGAAGGGCGATGAGATGAATGTTTTCCCGCTCCAGCGTGAGCTTTTCTGCGATGTCGGCAGCACACAGGCCCCGGTCTTTGAGCTGCAAGGCATAGTCCGCCAGAATGGCACTGCCAATGGTCACGGTTTTGCTGTCCACCACATAGACACGGCCGGGAAAATCCTCGGCGGCGATGACAGCGCTCTGGTAGGTGCCGGAGAGCAGGGAGGAGATCGTGATGACTACCACATCCTCTCCATTTTCAATGGCTTTTTCATAAGCCTGGGTAAAGTCGAAGGGCGTGGCCTGACTGGTGGTAGGCAGCACCTGGCAGTTTGCCAGCTTTTCATAAAAGGTCTTGCGGTCCATATCAAGACCGTCAACAAAATGCTCTTCTCCAAAATGAATGGTCAGGGGAACGACACCAACACGCTGCTCCACTTCGGGAGTAATGTCGGCGGTGGAATCGACAATGATACGAACGGGATTCATAAGCTTAATCCTTCCTGGGAGATTTTTTTGATGTTGCGGGAGATTTGCTCCAGACTCTCATAAAGAGATGCCCGGGCCTCCTCGGTCAAGCCCTTGCCGGCCCGGTGGACGGCCAGGGCAACTTTCCGGTTCACTTGTTCGGCAATTTTCCGGCCCTCTTCTGTCAGATGAAGAAGAGCCCGGTAGGCACTGCCTTCCCGGCTGACAAGGCCCCGGGAGACAAGATCTGCGATGCTGCGGGAGATGGCGGCCTTATCTTTTTCACAAAGGGTGGACAGCTCTGCGGCGGTGACGCCGTCTTTGCGGCGGCTCATGGCCACCAAACACTCGGCCTGGGGACCCTTCAGCCCAAGGGATTCCATTTCCTCCCGCTCGATTTTCTGGATCATCCA
>JAFOCY010000110.1 GCA_017380995.1 Oscillibacter sp.
ATACTCTCCCTTCTTATTTTCCCTTGGGGCCGAAATTCAGCTCCAGGGTCTTCTTTGCTCCCTTTCCGGCTGGATTGGAAAGAAAGCTCATGGTGGAAATTTCCATTGCTGCAATTTGATACTCCATCCAGCCATGGAGTGCCAGCCGGTAGTTTTTGTGGAAGCGGGTCCGCTTGATCAGCTTCTTCGCCTCCTCGTCGATGGTATCGGCCACTACCACCAGCGTCACCATGGAGGACATATGGTCCTTGGTGGGGTGGATGCGGCCAAGACCGTCGGCCTTGGTGGTCTCGATGTGGCGCTCAAGAGCTGCCGCGTCAAGATGGCCTTCCATCAGGAAGTAGACGTACTCATGGTTCTCCACAGCACTGAGCACATGCTTTTTGGAGATGAGGTAATTCTCATCCCGCAGATAGTACAATGCCATGGCGGGGTAATACTGGCCGTCCACCGTCACATCACGCTCGATATCATAGTGATGGGAGTAGGCGTTCAGCAGTTTGGTCAGGTACTGCTCGTGGTGTAGTTCCATGGGGGGCTCCTTCCTGTTTTCCGGCAGCCTCTGCCTGTCCTTCAAAGAAAAACAAGCTTCGACTCCACTTTGCGATAGCATTATACACCTTTGTTTCCCATTTGTTAAGGGGAATTTCAAAAAATTGTGTCTATTTTATGAATTTTCTTTCCATTTTTTTGAAAAGCCGGGGGAGAATTTGTTTGTCTGACGCAATTTGCAGCAAAAAAGCCCCCTCTTACGAGGGGGCAGCGGCTCATTCCTTCAAAAGATGGACCAGATGCTTCATGTGGATGCTCATGGCGTAGCGTGCGCCGGCCTCGTCCCGCCGCAGCAGAAAGTCCAGGATCATCCGGTTATCCGCCAGGGCTGTCTCCTGCATGGACTGGCGGTTGTGGCTGATCTGCAAAATCTCATTGACAGCACCGTTGATGATGGGATAGAGGCGGCGCATATACTCATTGTGGGAGGCCCGCATGATAGCCAGGTGGAACTCCTGGTCCGCCAGGGGCCAGTCTCCGCCGATCCGGGCTTCCAGTTCCACCTTCTCCGCCTTTTTGCGGATCTGCTCCAGCTCCTCATCCGTGGCCCGCTGGCAGGCCAGGGCCGCCGTGGCCGGCTCAAAGATCAGACGCATCTCAAAGAGGTCTCTCGCCCGGCCCCGGGACCGCATCCCCGCCAGAGCCGTCAGGTCCAGTCCGGCGGTGGGCAGCTGGGCTGCCACAAAGGTGCCCTTGCCCCGCTGGATCTCCAGCACGCCCTGGGCCACCAGGAAGCTGATGGCCTCCCGGAGGGTGGTGCGGCTGACCTGCAGTTCCTCACTGAGCTCATTTTCGTTGGGCAGCTTACTGCCGGGCAGATACCGGTGCTCGTCGGCGATCATTTCATAGAGCCGGTCGGCAGTCTGCTCGGAAAGCTTGGTCTTTTTGGGCATGGCGGCATTCCCCACTTATCACTTTAAAATATAGTTGGCTATCATTATAACGGTTCCCACAGAAAAATACAAGCCGTTTCTTCTTTTCCGCCTCTGGCTGTCCGCCGCCTTTTTGGCGATTTTCTCCAAGACAGCTCTTGACATCAAACAACCCTTGTAATAAAATGACATTAGACAACGCAATTAGTTATCATACAACACGCAAGGGAGGTCTGCCTATGCTCTGTCCCCACCGACTCACCATCATCACCGGCCACTACGGCACCGGCAAAACGGAATTTGCCGTGAACCTGGCGCTGCACATGGCCTCCCGGGGGCAAACCGTTTCCCTGGCGGACCTGGATATCGTCAACCCCTATTTCCGCTCCCGGGAGCGCCGTGACCTGCTCTCGGAGCACGGCATCCGCCTCATCGCCTCCTCCCAGGCCTGCACCGACGCCGATGTTCCCTCCCTGCCCGCGGAGCTCAACGCCATTTTGGATGACCGCCAGCTCACCGGCATTCTGGATATCGGCGGCGACAGGGTAGGTGCCCGGGTGCTGGCCCGGTACCGCCCCCGCATCCTCCGGGAGGACTATCAGCTGCTCTACGTACTCAACGCCAACCGTCCGGAGGTCCGGGACGTAAGCTCCGCCATCTCCTATCTGCGCGCCATTGAGTCCGTTACGGGCCTTGTGTGCTTTGGCATTGTGAACAACACCCATCTGTGCAGCGAGACCACCGCCGATGACGTTCACAAGGGCGCCGCCCTTGCCCAGGCCGTTTCCCAGGAGACCGGCATCCCGGTTGTGTGCCATGTGGCCCACGAAGCATTGGCGCCGGAGCTGACGGACCTGTCCCCCCTGTTTCCCATCACCATCCGCATGAAAAAGCCGTGGGAATGACCCACATATCTTCGGAAGGAGGAGTCCCAAATGACTGCCAAGATCACCTTTGATTCCGACCGCTGCAAAGGCTGCGAGCTCTGCGCCGCCGTGTGCCCCAAGCACATCGTGGCGCTTGACAAGAGCCGTCTCAACCGCAAGGGCTATCACCCCGCATCGGTCACCGACATGGCCGCGTGCATCGGCTGCGCCAGCTGCGCCAAGATCTGTCCCGACTCCGTGATCACGGTGGAAAAATTCTGAGGAAGGAGGTCACTTCACATGGCAAAGGAACTTTGGAAAGGCAATGAGGCCATCGCAGAGGCCGCCATCCGTGCCGGCTGCGACTGCTTCTTCGGTTATCCCATCACCCCCCAGAGCGAGGTGCCGGAGTATATGTCCGTGCATCTGCCCAAGGCGGGAGGCGTCTTCGTCCAGTCCGAGTCGGAGATCGCCGCCATCAACATGGTCTACGGCGCCGGCGGCGCGGGAATGCGGGCCATGACCTCGTCCTCCTCCCCCGGCATCTCTCTCAAGCAGGAGGGCATCACCTACCTTGCCGGCGCGGAGGTCCCCGCCGTCATCGTCAACTGTATGCGCGGCGGCCCCGGCCTTGGCACCATCCAGCCCGGTCAGGGAGACTACTTCCAGGCCACCCGGGGCGGCGGCAACGGCGACTATCGCACCGTGGTCCTGGCCCCCGCCAACGTTCAGGAGGCAGTGGACTTCGTCCAGGATGCCTTTGACATTGCCGACGAGTACCGTAACCCCGTCATGGTAGTCATGGACGGCCTCATCGGCCAGATGATGGAGCCCATCGAGTGGAAGCCCTACACCCGCCGCGCCTGCGCGGAAAAGCCCTGGGCCGCCAGCGGCAAGTTTGGCCGCGGCCACACCAACATCATCAACTCCCTCTACATCGACCCCGAGGCGTGCGACGTTCACAACCAGCACCTGAGCCGCAAGTTCGCCCTCATGGAGCAGCGGGAGGTCCGCTACGAAAGGGTGGGCTGCGAAGACGCGGAGCTCATTATCACCGCCTACGGCACCCCTGCCCGCATCGCCCTTTCCGCCATGGAGGTGCTGCGCGGCCAGGGCGTGAAGGTGGGTCTCTTCCGCCCCATCACCCTCTGGCCCTTCCCGGAAAAGCCCCTGCATGAGCTGGCGGGGCAGGACCATGTGAAGCATATCCTCGATATCGAGCTCAGCTCCACCGGCCAGATGCTGGATGATATCCGCCTGGCAGTGGAGGGTCAAAAGCCCATTTCCTATCTCGGCCACGCCGGCGGCGTGATGCCCACCGTGGAAGAAATGGTGGAAGCCGCCTGCAGCGCCCTCAAGAAGGAGGTCAAGTGATATGGCGATCGTCTATCAGAAAACCCAGGGTCTCACGGATGCGGAATTCCACTACTGCCCCGGCTGCCACCACGGCATCATCCACAAGCTGGTAGCCGAAACGCTGGTGGAGCTGGACCTTCTGGATGAGGCCATCGGCGTATGCCCCGTGGGCTGCTCCGTTTTTGCCTACAACTATTTCAACTGCGATATGCTGGAGGCCGCCCACGGCCGCGCCCCCGCCGTTGCCACCGGCGTCAAGCGCACCCACCCCCACCAGGCCGTTTTCACCTACCAGGGTGACGGCGACCTTGCCTCCATCGGCGCGGCGGAGATCGTCCACGCCGCCATGCGGGGCGAGAAATTCACCACCATCTTCGTCAACAACGCCATTTACGGCATGACCGGCGGCCAGATGGC
>JAFOCY010000111.1 GCA_017380995.1 Oscillibacter sp.
GAAGCTGGCCGCGGCGGACAAGGCGGCAAAAACCGCCAAAACCTCTGCCTCCTCCACAAAATCCGCTACCCAGAGTAATAAAACGGGCGGAGAATACGCCTTGTATTTGGCGGCAAGGGAAAGCGGCGGCGATCCCCGGACCTACGTGAAAAATCACTACAAGGAATACGGCCTCACCGCCCTGCCCACAGAGGGGGCCTACAAAAACTGGGAGAAGGCGCTGAAGGAGCCCCTGGGCCAGACGGGGATGGAGACCTTTTTGCGCAAGGTGAACATCTCCCTCTCCGAGGACACGCTGTCCGCTACCAACGCCATGGTTGCAAAGTACTGGCCCAGCCTCACCGCCGCGCAGCGGCAGAAGGTGGCCCAAGTGTACGAAAAATACGGGAAAAGCTATACATATGGCAGATGAAAACGTTCCCGAAAGTGCCGGGAAAGCGCCCGGGAGACGGTTCCCGGGCGCTTTTTTTCAGTGAAATGCGAAAGTGTTTTCCGCTGGTAAACGTTTGCACCAAAAATGTTTTTGTAGACACTGACGGAGAAAGAGACAGGCTTTTGTACAAATCGTCCAAATGTACAAGGAATGATTGACAAAACGGGAAAAAATCGATATATTAAATAAAAAAAGCGGTCTGGAAACGTTTCCAGTAACGTTTCCGGAAAAGGGGGCCCCCAGGGAATGACCATCAAGGATATTGCGGAGAGCTGCGGCGTATCCATTTCCACGGTGTCCCGTGTCCTCAACGACCATCCCGACGTGAGCCCCAAGGTCCGCCAGAAGGTGCTGGAGACGGCCCGGGCGGCCCATTATGTGCCCAACAACAGCGCCCGGGACCTGGTCCGCGCCCGGTCCGAGGGCATCGGCCTCATCGTCCGCGGCGTGGGAAACCCCTTCTTCACCGAAGTCATCCACGCCATCGAGCGTGCCATTGACGCCGCGGGCTACTCCATGGCCCTTCATCAGATCGGCTCTGATGATGACGAGATCATGGCCGGCGCCACCCTGGCCCGGTCCAAAAAGCTCAAGGGCCTCATTTTCCTGGGCGGCAAGGGCGACTATCAGTCCAGCGATATCGCCATTTTGGATGTGCCCTTCGTCTGCTGCACCTATACCGTCCGCTTTACGCCCCTGCCCCGGGAGAGCTATTCCTCCGTGGCCATCGACGACAAGATGGAGGGCTACCGGGCTGTGCGGATGCTGCTGGAAAAGGGCCACCGGAAGATCGGCGTCCTGCTCAACTCCCAGCACGATCACTCCATCGGCGAGCTGCGCTACATGGGCTACTGCGAGGCCCTTTCCGACGCGGGCCTTACCGTGGAGGAGAGTTTGGTGGAGGAGACCGGCTCCTTCGCCCTGTCTGATGCTTACGAGGCAACGGGCCGGCTGGTCAAACGGCGGCCGGACCTCACCGCCATCTTCACCATTTCCGATACCATGGGCATGGCCGCCATCAAGGCCCTGCACGACCTGGGCCGCGCCGTGCCGGAGGACTGCTCTGTGATCTCCATTGACGGGATGGACATGACGAATTACATTCTCCCGCCCCTTGCCACCATGGCCCAGCCCCAGCAGGAACTGGGCGTCACCGCCGTGGGGACGCTGGTGGATATGATCGAGGGCCGGGCGGGCAACCGCCACATCCTCCTCCCCGCGACCCCCCGCATGGGCGGCAGCGTTGCCCCCTGTTAACTGTGGTTTTTACACGAAACCGTGTGAAAATAAAATTACTTTGGCAAAAATTTGATAAGGAGATGCCACAATGAAAAAAGCTTTGACTCTTTTGCTGACCCTGGCCATGACCCTGAGCCTGGCCGCCTGCGGCGCTAAGAAGGAAGAAGCCCCCGCTGCTTCCGCTCCCGCCGCCTCCGCCCCCGCCGCTACCGAGACCGGTTCCGTCTACTACCTGAACTTCAAGCCCGAGGCTGACCAGGCCTGGCAGGATCTGGCCAAGCTCTACACCGAGAAGACCGGTGTTGAGGTCAAGGTCGTTACCGCTGCCGGCGGCAACTACTCCGACACCCTGACCGCCGAGATGGCTAAGGACGCCGCTCCCACCCTGTTCCAGTGCGGCAACGCCCAGGGCCTCCTGGACTGGAACGACTACTGCATCGACTTCACCGGCACCGCCGTTCTGGATGAGATGACCACCTCCGACTTCAACCTGACCGACGAGACCGGCGCTGTCAAGTGCATCGGCTACTGCTACGAGGCTTTCGGCATCATCGTGAACGTTGAGCTGCTGGAGAAGGCCGGCTACACCCTGGCTGACATCACCAACTTCGAGACCCTGAAGGCCGTTGCTGAGGACATCCACGCCCGCAGCGCTGAGCTGGGCTTTGACGCCTTCTCTTCCGCCGGCCTGGACGGCTCCTCCTCCTGGCGTTTCTCCGGCCACCTGGCCAACATGCCCCTGTACTACGAGTTCCGTGACGACGGCGTGACTGCTCAGCCCGCCACCATCACCGGCGCTTACCTGGATAACTACCGCAACATCTGGGATCTGTACATCAACAACTCCTCCATCGCCACCACCTCTCTGCCCACCGCCACCGGCGACATGTCCACCGGTGAGTTCAAGGAGGGCAAGGCTGTGTTCTATCAGAACGGTACCTGGGAGTACGCTGGCCTGGTCGAGGCTGGCCTGAACCCCGAGAAGCTGGCTATGATCCCCCTGTACTGCGGTGTTGAGGGTGAGGAGCAGGCTGGTCTGGCTTGCGGCACCGAGAACTGCTGGGCTGTCAACGCCAAGGCTTCCGAGGCTGACATCCAGGCTACTCTGGACTTCATCTACTGGGTCGTCACCTCTGAGGAGGGTACCGCTATGATGGCCAAGGAGTTCGGCCCCATCCCCTTCAAGAACGCTGCTCAGTCTGAGAACGTCTTCTTCAACGACGCCAACGAGTACATGGCCAACGGCAACTACACCGTCACCTGGGCCTTCAACCACACCCCCAACGTTGACAGCTGGCGTGCTACCGTTGTCACCGCTCTGGCTGCTTACTCCGCTGACCAGACCGATGCCAACTGGGCCAATGTTGTCTCCGCTTTCGTGGACGGCTGGGCTTACGAGTACTCTGTCCAGCACGGCTAATTCAGGTCTAACTGAATCGCTCTTACAAAAGAAAGGGGCGGGCCCTTTGGCCCGCCCCTATCGCCCTGTAAAAAAGACTGAGCTCCGGCGCCCATCTGAGTGAGCCGAAGGGCCTCTGTAAGGGGCCTTTCGTCCCGCTCAGACGGGAACTACTATAGAAAGAGAGGGAAAAATCTTTGAAAAAGCAACCGAAAGGCACTCTGGTCAGCCGTCCCATCCGGCGCTTCTCCTGGCTGTTCCTGCTGCCTACCTTTATGGCATTCTTCATTGGCTTCGTCTGGCCCTTCATGCAGGGCATCTATCTTTCCTTCTGCAGCTTCAATACCCCCAAGGACGGAGAATGGGTGGGCCTTAGCAACTATGTGAAGGTCTTCAATGACGCTGGCTTCATGAACGCCTTCAAGAATACCGCGCTCTTCGCCGTGGTCTCCATCGTTATCATCAACCTGATCGCCTTCTTCATCGCCTACGCCCTGACCCAGAAGATGCGGGGCGCGAACCTCTTCCGTACCGTCTTCTTCATGCCCAACCTCATCGGCGGCGTGGTCCTGGGCTATATCTGGTCCATGATCTTTGACGGTATCCTGGCCAAGTACAATACTTACCTCACCGCAAACGCTACTTACGGCTTCTGGGGCCTGGTGATCCTGGTGGCATGGCAGCAGATCGGCTACATGATGATCATCTACGTGGCCGGCTTCCAGGCTGTGCCCGAGGATATGCTGGAGGCCGCCGTCATCGACGGCGCCACCAAGTGGCAGACTCTGTTCCATGTCATCATCCCCAACATGATGGGCTCCATCGCCACCTGCACCTTCCTGACCCTGACCAACTCCTTCAAGATGTTTGACCAGAACATGGCCCTGACCGGCGGCGCTCCCAGCGTCATGGCAAACGGCGCCAAGATCAACATGACGGAGCTCCTGGCACTGAACATCTACTCTACCTACAACATCAACAAGAACTACCACGGCGTGGCCCAGGCCAAGGCTGTTGTGTTCTTCATCCTGGTGGCCGTGCTGGCTCTTGCCCAGCAGTACGTGACCCGCAAGAAGGAGGACTAAGCGATGAAAGCAAAAGAGAAATACAGTCTTGGCAGC
>JAFOCY010000112.1 GCA_017380995.1 Oscillibacter sp.
CCTCCACGGCCCGGATGGCAGTCATTTTTTCATGGTTCATAAAGGACTGGCTCCTTTCGTTTGGATACAGGCCGCCAATGGCTGCCTGGAAAAAAGCAGGGGAGCGCCGCTCCCCCACTCTTAGGTTCTGATTAAAGGACCTTGCTCAAAAATTCCTGGAGTCTGGGGTGCTGGGGCCGGTCGAAGATCTCCTCGGGAGTGCCCTCTTCCAAAAGCATACCGTCCGCCATGAAGAGCACGCGATTGCCCACCTCCCTGGCAAAGCCCATCTCGTGGGTCACCACCACCATGGTCATGCCCTCGCGGGCCAGCTCCTTCATAACGTCCAGAACCTCGCCCACCATCTCGGGGTCCAGGGCGGAGGTGGGCTCGTCAAAGAGCATCACTTCCGGCTCCATGGCAAGAGCCCGGACGATGGCCACACGCTGCTTCTGACCGCCGGAGAGCTGGATGGGATAGGCGTTGGCACGGTCCTTCAGACCCACGCGGTCCAGCAGGGCCAGAGCCTTCTCCTCGGCCTCCGCCTTGGGGATATGCTTGACCTGGATGGGGGCCAGGGTCATGTTATCCAGGATGGTCATGTGGGGAAAGAGGTTAAAGTGCTGGAACACCATGCCCATCTTGCGGCGGTGCTCATCGATATCCAGCTTCACCATCTTGCCCTCTGCGTTGCGGATCTTCTTCTTGGTGATATCCACGCCGTTAAAGACGATGGAACCGCCGGTAGGCTCCTCCATCAGGTTGAGGGAGCGGAGGAAGGTGGACTTACCGGAACCGGAGGGGCCGATGACCACCATCACGTCGCCCCGGTTGATATCCACGCTGACGCCGTCCAGAGCCTTGATGGCGCCCTTGTTATAGTGCTTTTTCAGGTCGGAGACCTGGATGAGGCTATTAACGTTTGCTGCCACGGCTCATTCTCCTTTCAAAGTAAGCAATGATCTTGCTGGTGGGGAAGCAGAGGCAGAAGTACAGCAAGGTCGCGATGACCAGGGGTTCGGCGATGCGGTAAGTAGCACCCTTGGTAGAGCTAACAGCATACATGATCTCCTGCACGCCGATGGTCCAGCACACGGAGGATTCCTTGATGATGACCACGAACTCGTTGGCGATGGGAGGCAGGATGTTGCGGATGGCCTGGGGCAGGATGATGTGGCGCATGGTCTGGGTGGGATTGAGGCCCAGAGACCGGGCCGCCTCGGTCTGGCCGCCGTCGATGGACTGGATGCCGGCGCGGATGATCTCGCACAAATAGGCGCCGGAGTTCATGGACAGGGCCACCACACCGGGGAAGAAGCGGTCAAAGCGGATCATGCCAAAGAGCTTGAAGCTGGGCAGATCCACATTTCCCAGCACCACATAGTAGATCACGAAGATCTGAACCATGACGGGGGTGGAACGCAGGATCTCCACGTAAGCCGTGGCGATAAAGTCCAGGGGGTTGAATTTTGCAAGGACCGTCAGAAGACCGGGCTCACGGAGCCGGCCGTCCTTGGTCAGGCCCAGGGCGCGGAAGGGGCAGAAATTGGACAGGCGCATGATGGCCAGCACCAGGGCCAGGATGAAGCCGAACATGACCGTCAGGAATGACAGGGAGATGGTACACACCAGGCCCTGCTTAAAAAGGTCGATGTACTCCCAGGTTTTTGCGAAACCGGCAGCGCTGAACACGGGGCGGTCCCTCCTTCTCTCTTTTTCTAATCAGCACCAATTCCCCCCTGCCAAAAAGCAGGGAGGAATTGGAGTTTTGTTATCCGGTTGTGGGCTTAGCCCTCCAGCAGACCCAAGTGGATCTCGCCGGAAGCCAGCTCGTTGGCCTCGGCCACGAAGTTAGCCATGGAGCCGTCAGCCAGAGCTGCGGCAATGGCCTCGTTGACGCCCTTAAGCAGAGCCTCGTTGCCCTTGGAAACGCCGACAACGGAACCCTCGGCCTCATAGGGGACCTCGAGAGCGATGCACAGCTCGGGATAGTTCTTCTCGTAGCTCTCAGCCACCATGGTCTCGATGAAGGCGCCGTCCATCTTGCCGGTGATCAGCTCGGCGATGATGTCGGTGACCTTAGCCATCTCGATGATGTCGGCGTCGGGGGTGTTCTCCTTAGCCAGGCCAGCCTGGATGGAGCCGATCTGAGCGCCGATGGTGAAGTCGGGGTTGTTGGCAGCAGCCAGGTCGGGGAACTTCTCAGCGGTGGTATCCACACAGACGAAGGACTGGCCGCCGGAGATGTAGATATCGGAGAAGTCCATGGCGTCGGCACGGTCAGGATCGGGAGAGTAGCCGGCCATGCTCAGGTCCACCTTCTTGTTCTGCAGCTCCAGGATGGTGCCGTCGAAGTCCATGGGGACCACTTCCAGCTCCAGACCCAGGTAGTCAGCGATGTACTGGGCCAGGGCCATGTCGAAGCCGGCCAGCTGGGGATCGCCGTTTTCGTCGATGGCGTAGAACTCATAGGGAGCGAAGTCGGGAGAGGTAGCCACGGTCAGCTTGCCGGGGGTGATGGTGGAGATACCGGTCTCCTCAACGGGGGCAGAAGCGGCAGGGGCGGAGGCGGCGGGAGCGGAGGCAGCGGGGGCCTCTTCCTTCTTGGCGCCGCAGGCAGCCAGGCTCAGGGCCATGGTCAGTGCCAGGACAGTTGCAAAAAACTTCTTCATAACAAAACTTCCTTTTATGTATTCTTTCCACCCCGGATCCGGGGCGGAGCCGTAAAGGAACGATTTTCCTCTGCGGGGATGTGGATACCATACCACTCTCGGGCGGGAATGTCAATGGTTTTTTGCAAATATTCTGCATAAATATTTGGCAGAAAAGGCTGCTTTTTGCCGCTTCCACTAAAAACTGCCGTTCTTTTCAGCAGTTTTTCACGATTTTCCTTTTTCAAAAATGTATATCCGCAATGTATATTCATGCAAAAATGTATAAGCCACTCTATGTAGGGCGGATTTCATCCGCCCAGAACTGCGCCCACAGCCAGGAAAACCACCGTCAGCGCCGCGAAATACACAATGAGCTTCCAGGAGAACCGGAACCACTGGTCGTAGCCCACCTTTCCCAGGGCCAGCGCCCCCATCACCACCGCCGCCGTGGGGGTAATGATATTCACCAATCCGCTTGCGGACTGGAAGGCCGTCACCACCAGATCGCCGCCAACGCCCGCAAAGCGGCCCAGAGGGGCCACGATGGGGATGGAGAGGGTGGCAAGGCCGGAGGAAGAGGGGATGAGCACGGAAAGGGGCAGGTAAATGAGGTACACCAGCACCACGAACATTACCGGTCCCGCGCCCGAGAGGGCCATCTCGCCCCAGTTGAGGATGGTGTCCGTCACCGCGCCGTCATTCATGATAACGGTGATGCCCCGGCTGATGCCGATGATCAGGGCCACGCCCAATAGGTCCGCGCAGCCGGCAACAAACACCTCCGCGATCTCGCTCTCCTTCATCCGGTCGATGAGGCCCACGATAATGCCGCCCACCAAAAACAGGGCCGAAAGCTCCGGGAACCACCACCCCAGGGTGGGCAGTCCCAGTCCCATCTCGTCAAAGGGCACCACGGCGTAGGTCATCAGCAAAAAGACGCCGCCAAAGACCACCAGAATGGCCTTGCGCCTGCCGGTGAGTTCAATCTCCCGGTCCGCCGTCACCTGCAGCTTTCCCGCGCCCACGCCCACAACGGACCGGCTGGGGTCCTTTTTCACCTTGGCCGCGTAGGAGGCAACATACCAGATGGCCACCCCCTCAAAGACCACCCACTGCACAACGCGCAGCCCGATCCCGTCTCCCAGGGTCACCCCCGCAAAACCGGAGGCGATGCCCGTTGCAAAGGGGTTCACCGTGGAGCTGATGACCCCCGCTCCCGCTCCCAGGAGGATGACAGAGATGCCCACCACCGCGTCATACCCCGCGGCCAGGAATACCGGGATCAGCAGCGGATAGAAGGCCATGGTCTCCTCCCACATACCGTAGGTGGTACCGCCCAGGCCAAAAAAGACCATCAAAATGGGGATCAGCCACTTTTCCCGGCCGCCCAGGGCCCGAATGACTGCCCCTACACCGGCGTCCACCGCTCCGGTCTTCATCACAACGCCTAAGAAGCCGCCCACCATCACGATGAAGATGCAAACATCCACCGCGTCATAAAACCCGGAAAAGGCCGCCTGGAGCACAGCGCCCACCCCCTGGGGGGACTGCTCCACCCGCTCATAAGAGCCGGTAATGGGCACGCCGTCCTCATAGCGGTAGCTCCCCGCCGGGATGATCCAGGTGGAAAGGGCCACCAGGGCGATGAGGAGGAAGAGGATGGTGTAGGCCGTGGGCATCCGAAATTTGGTTTTTCCCACGAAGGGTCCCCCCTTTTACTTGCCGATAGTGGCGACCAGGATGGCTTTGATGGAGTGCATCCGGTTTTCCGCCTCGTCAAACACAACGCTGTGGCGGCTGCGGAAGACCTCGTCCTCCACCTCCCGGATATCCACACCCTTTTCCTTCCACTCCTTGGCCATTTTCGTCTCAAAATCATGGAAGGAGGGCAGGCAGTGGAGGTATTTCACCTCGGGGTTCTCCGTCTTTTGCAGCATTTCGCGGGTGACCCGGTAGGGGGCAAGGAGCTCTGCGCGCTCTTTCATCTTGTCCTCCTCGCCCATGGAGGCAAAGATATCGCCGTAGATCACATCGGCCCCCTTCAGGTCGTTCATATTGTCGGTGATCTCGATGAGGCCGCCGTTTTCCCGGGCGGTGGCAAAGACCCGGCTGATGAGCGCCTGGTCCATTTCCTTTGCCAGCTTCTCCGGGCCCAGGGCCACAAAGTGCATTCCCATCTTGGCCGCGCCGATCATCCAGGCGTAGCACATATTGTTCCGCACATCGCCGGGGAACACCACCTTGATCTTGTTCAGGGGCTTATTGATGTGCTCCTCAATGGTCATCATATCCGCCAGGATCTGGGTGGGGTGGTCGGCGTCGGTGAGACCGTTCCACACGGGGACGCCGGCCCACTTGGCAAGGTCCTCCACAACGCTTTGCTCGTAGCCCCGGTACTCGATGCCGTCAAAGAACCGGCCCAGCACCTTGGCGGAGTCCTCCAGGGACTCCTTTTTGCCCATCTGGGAGCTGCCCGCGTCCAGGTAGGTCACATGGGCGCCCTCCTGGGTGGCGGCCACCTCGAAGGAGCACCGGGTCCGGGTGGAGGTCTTTTCAAAGAGGAGCACAATGTGCTTGCCCTTGAGGGCCTCGCCGCAGATACCGGCGCGGCGCTTAGCCTTCAGGTCGTGGCCCAGGTCCAGCAGATACCGGATCTCACCGGGGGTAAAGTCCTCCAGGGTCAAAAAGCTTCTTCCTTTTAAGTTCACTGCCATAATGATCCTTCCTCCAATTTATACTAAAACTTATTAAAACGGTTTAAAACCGTTTTATAGCGCGAAGCGCGTTAAGTTTTTATGAGACGCCGAATTGTGCCGTTGGCACAATTCGAGCGTGCACAGCACGCGAGATTCTTGATGAAACTTTTTCATCAAGAATCAGTATTAAACATCGTCTCTTATCAGCGGCATACTCATGCACCGGGGGCCGCCCCGGCCCCGGGACAGCTCGGCACTGGGGATCTCATGGATGCGCACGCCCGCCTCCTCCAGGGAGCGGTTGGTCACATCGTTTCTGGTGTACACCACCACCTCGCCGGGGGCGATGGCCAGGGTGTTGCTGCCGTCGCTCCACTGCTCCCGGGCCGCGTCAATGGGACCGCCCCGGCCGCAGGGGATGAGGGTGACGGCATCCAGGTGGAGGTGCTCCTTCAGGATATCCTCCAGCCGCCCGTCCTCCTGGCGGATCTTGATCTTCCGGTTTTCATCCAACTCCATCACGAACACGGTGATGGAGGCAAGGATGTTGGGATGGACGGTGAATTTGTCCCGGTCCACCATGGTAAAGACCGTATCCAGGTGCATGAAGGAACGGGTCTTGGGGATGTTGAAGGCCAGCACCTTCTTGAAGGTCTTGCTTTTGGTGAGGACCGTTTCGGCCAGAGTGTCGATGGAGTCCTCCCTGGTCCGCTGGGAGATGCCCACCGCCAGCACCTCCGGGGAGAGCACCAGGATATCGCCGCCCTCCAGGGAGGAGGTGTGGCCCCGGTCGTACCACCGGGGTGCGTTTTTGTAAACGGGATGATGCTCAAAGATGAATTTTCCGAAGAGGGTCTCCCGGTTTCGGGTCACGGTGTGCATCTTGTGGATGGAAACGCCGGTACCGATGGTTGCGAAGGGGTCCCGGGTAAAATAGAGGTTAGGCATGGGATCTACCACGAAGGGATAATCATCCTCCAGGGCCCCCAGGTAGTCTCCCAGCTTCCCGCTGCTTTCCCGCAGGGCGCTTTTCCGGACGCCCGCCATCATCATGCTGACCATGTCCCGGTCAGGCATGGCGGCCAGGTACTCATAAAGCCGCTCTCCGGTGCGCTCGTCGGTAATGTCGGACTCCTTGATGAACTGGCGGATAAATTCCTGGCGCACCGCCGCGTCGGTGATGGATTCCGCGACCAGGTCCGTCAGGTACACCACCTCCACGCCCTGGGACCGAAGGCACTCGGCAAAGGCGTCATGCTCCCGCTGGGCCTCTTTCAGGTAGGGGATATCATCAAACAAAAGCCGCTCCAGGTACTCCGGCACCAGGTTTTCCAGCTCCTGCCCGGGCCGGTGCAGCATCACCTTTCGAAGCCGCCCGATCTCCGACGTATTATGGATGCCTGTATCCAAATCGCTTCACGCTCCTTTCATTGCTTCCTCCATAGAATGCGGCGATTTGCGGATTTTATGAGATTTTTTTGCTTCAAGCGCAAAAAAGACACCCTTCCAGGTGTCTTTTCCGTTTACTCGATCAATTCAAATGTATTGGCCATCGCTGTGAGCGTCGGCTCATAGGCCGAATCCGCCGGGTATTCCCAGGCGATGACATAGGTGGTACCGTGGATCCCCTCCGCCACCATGAACTGACACAGGTCTCCATCGTCATCCGTGCCGGAGAGCGGGTCCCCCAGTTCGCCGCCAAGACCGCAGGAAAACAGATATTCGCAATCCCGCATATAGCGGTCCCGGGCCACGGCGAAGCTGACCCCCGCATAGTGGTAAATGCTGATCTTCGCATCCTCCTCAGCATCACATTCCCAGGTATCATGGGGGATGCCGTCGTCACTTTCCAGCTCCAGTGTCCACCCCTCGACAGGGATATAAAGGGAATACTCCTCTCCAATGTGGAGCGATGCGGTTTCGCCGCTGTCCAGTTCCACGGAAGCTTCCCTTCCCAGGTCTTTCGCCGTCAGCTTTTCTTTCTGCGAACTTTGGGGCGGTGTTTCCTGGGCCGCGCAGCCGGTCAAAAGGGCCGCAGCCAGTACCAGGGCCCAGCATTTATGTTTCATGGCAATGCCTCCTTTGTTTCTTTGCACGAATATGCTATTCCATCCGGCTTCAAATATCATGAAAAAACTGTGAATTCTTCTTCATGATACGGCCCGGGACGCAAAAATCCCCCCGACTTTCGTCGGAGGGATCTGATTTTAGCCGTTCTTGCCCAGGTAGGCCTCACGGACCTTTTCGTTCACCAGCAGCTCCGCGCCGGTACCGGACATGGTGATGTTGCCGGTTTCCAGCACATAGGCCTGGTCTGCGATCTTCAACGCCATGTTGGCGTTCTGCTCCACCAGCAAAACGGTCACGCCCTGGCGGTTGATCTCCCGGATGATGGAGAAGATATCCTGCACCACCAGGGGGGCAAGGCCCAGGGAGGGCTCATCCAGCATCATCAGCTTGGGGCGGGACATGAGGGCCCGGCCCACGGCCAGCATCTGCTGCTCGCCGCCGGAGAGGGTGCCGGCCAGCTGCCAGTGGCGCTCCTCCAGACGGGGGAAGAGGCTGTAGACCCACTGAATGTCCTTTTCGATCTCCGCCTTGTCCTTACGGAGGTAGGCGCCGATCTTCAGGTTCTCCAGAACCGTCATATCCGGGAAGACCCGGCGGCCTTCGGGGCTCATGGCGATACCGGAGGTAACGATCTTGTCGATGGGCTTGCCCAGCAGCTCCTCGCCGTTCCAGGAGATGGAGCCGGAGGCCGCCTTCACCAGGCCGGAAATGGTGCGCAGGGTGGTGGACTTACCAGCGCCGTTGGCGCCGATGAGGGTCACGATCTTGCCGTCAGGCACTTCCAGGGAAATGCCCCGCAGGGCCTGGATGCCGCCGTAGGCAACGTGGAGGTTTTCAATTTTAAGCATCTTCGGCCACCCCCAAATATGCGTCGATGACGCGCTTGTTGTTCTGGATCTCCGTCGGCGTGCCCTCGGCAATGAGCTTGCCGAAGTCCAGCACGTAGATACGGTCGGAGATATTCATGACCAGGTTCATATGGTGCTCAATGAGGAAAATGGTGAGGTGGAACTTATCCCGGATCTCACCGATAAACGCCGTCAGCTCGTCGGTCTCCTGGGGGTTCATGCCGGCGGCAGGCTCGTCAAGGAGCAGCAGCTTCGGCTCCGCGGCAAGAGCGCGGGCGATCTCCAGGCGGCGCTGCTTGCCGTAAGGAAGAGAAGTTGCCAGCTCATCCTTCACGTCAGCCAGGCCCACCACTTCCAGCAGCTCCAGAACTTCCTGGCGCTGGCGGGCCTCCTCCTTGCGGTTGAGGCGGAAGGTGGCGGAGAAGACGTTGGAAGTCGCGCGGCAGTGCTTTGCGATCAGCACGTTATCAAACACAGTCTGGCTCTTCCAGAGGCGAATGTTCTGGAAGGTACGGGCCATGCCCATCTTGGTGATCTTATCGGGGGTGGGGGCCAGCACATGGGTGTATTCCCCGTCATGCTCGCCCTTATAAAGCTTTTTCATCTTGCCCTGGGGGTGGTTCTCGATGACCTTTTCACCGCAGAACCACACCGCGCCGTTGGTGGGCTGGTAAACGCCGGTGGTGACGTTAAAGGCGGTGGTCTTGCCTGCGCCGTTGGGACCGATGAGGGCCACGATCTCGCCCTCGTTGATCTCCAGGTTCAGGTTATCGACCGCCACGACGCCGCCGAACTGCATGGTGGCGTTTTCGATCTTCAATACGCTCTTGCTCATTTGCCGGCGGCCTCCTTTCTCTTTTTCCGTCTGTACTTGGGGTCGATCAGGTCGGGAAGCTCCTTATCGCCCATGATGCCCTTGCGGAAGAACAGCACGATCACCATGATGATGACGGAGAACACCGCCATGCGGAAACCGTTCTTGAAAATATCGGGGGCATTGATGCCCAGGAAGGTGCCGGAGTCCAGACCGCGCAGCAGCCACTCGGAAGAGAAAATATACAGGAAGCTGGCGAGAACGGAGCCGGTGATGGAGCCGATGCCGCCGATGACCACGATGAGGAGGATCTCATAGGTCAGGCTGGACTTGAAGGGAGCGGCTGCGATGGTACCCATGTACATGGCCATCATGCCACCGCCGATACCGGCAAAGAAGGAGCTGATGATAAAGGCCATGCGCTTATGCTTGGCCAGGTTGATGCCCATAGCCTCGGCTGCCACTTCGTCGTCACGGATGGCCTTGAAGGCGCGGCCGTAAGTGGAGTTGATGAGCAGCAGGATCACCGCGATCATCAATCCTGCCAGGAGCACATAGGGCGTGGCCTTGCCGAAGGTGGGATAGCTCTTGAGGAGGTTGGAGCCGTTGGTGATGGGGCCCAGGGCGTTCCACTGGAAGAACGCACGCAGGATCTCGGCAAAGCCCAGGGTGGCGATGGCCAGATAGTCGCTCTTGAGGCGCAGCACGGGAAGGCCAATGAGGTAGGCCATCAGGGCTGCCAGCAGTCCGCCGATCAGCAGGCAGAAGAGCATACCCACCACGGTGCCCACTGTCTCGCCCAGGAAGCCGGCGAAGATCTCAGGCACGGAGAAGGGGATGGCGCCGCCATCAAAATACTGGTAAACGCTGGCCTTCTTTGCAACAGGGATGGTCAGCACGCCGTAGGCATAGGCGCCCAGCAGCATGAAGCCTGCCTGGCCCAGGGAGAAAAGGCCCGTAAAGCCGTTGAGGAGGTTCATGGAAACTGCCACCAGCGCGTAGACGGTGGCTTTCTTAATCACGGTGACTGCAATGTGGTAGGTAGGCAGCGTCATGTCCACAACGATGCACGCTGCCAGCAAAATGGCCAGCACCACCGCCGTGAAGATGGTCTTTTTCTTCTTCATAGTCATGTTCTGCACCTCCTTACACCTTGTCCGTGACCTTCTCACCGAACAGGCCGGTGGGCTTGACGCACAGGACCACGATCAGCAGCGCGAAGGTGAAGGCGTCGGAGAAGGTGGTGTAGCCCAGGCCCTTGATGATCTCTTCGCAAAGGCCGATGATAAAGGCGCCCACCACCGCGCCGGGGATGGAGCCGATGCCGCCGAAGACCGCCGCCACGAAGGCCTTGAGGCCGGGCATGCCGCCGGAGGTGATGGCAACGGAGGGATAGTTGGTGAAGTACAGCATGGAGCCGACGGCTGCCAGGAAGGAGCCGATGACGAAGGTCATGGAAATGACGGAGTTGATCTTGATGCCCATGAGCTGTGCCGTCTCAAAATCCTTGGCGGCGGCGCGCATAGCCATGCCGATCTTGGTGTTGTTGATGAGGTACACCAGCGCAATCACCAGGAAGATGGTCAGGAAGGGGGTGATGAGGGTGACGCGCTTGGTGGACGCGCCGAACAGCACCACATTGTCGCTGATCCAGGGGATGGGGTTGCTGACGGGCTGGGGCACGCCGCCGGTAATGTAGAACGCCAGGTTCTGAATGAGGTAGCTCACGCCGATGGCGGAGATCATAACGGACATTCTGGGTGCGGTGCGCAAAGGCTTGTAGGCCACGCGCTCAATGGTGAAGCCCAGGGCCACCGTGGCAACGAGCACCAGCGGAATGGCAAGGTAGATGGGCATGGAGGTCGTGGAATAGACCATGACCAGGCCCGCCACCATGAACACGTCGCCGTGAGCGAAGTTAATCAGGCGCAGAATGCCATAGACCAGGGTATAGCCGATGGCGATCAGCGCGTACTGACCACCCACGGAAACGCCGTTGAGTAAGTACGGAAACAATTCTTGCATGAGGGGATCCTCCTGTGCTTTTTCTCTGATGGGAATGCTGGGCCGTCTCGAAAAAACGGATTTTGGCCGCTCTTTCGAGGCGACCCAAGAATAGGCGAAAAAAGGGGATGGCAGCGGACACGCCGCCATCCCCTTTTGCGTTAGATTTTATCAATCAGCCTGCCGCGGATCACTGGACGGTCTGGATCTTCACGAAGTCCCAAACGCCGTCAACGGTGTTGGCAGTCTTGATGAAGGCGCCGTCACGCTTGGCGTCGCCGATGCTGTCGAACTCGATCAGGCCGGTCACGCCCTCAAAGCTGACAGAGGGCATTGCCTTCAAAACGGCAGCACGGTCGGGGCTGCCGGCCAGCTTCAGAGCCTCCAGAGCGGTCAGGTAAGCGTCATAGCCCACAGCGGTAACAGCAGCGATCATGTCGTTGCCGCCGTTGTTGGTCAGCTGATCGGGGTTGGCGTTGAGCCACTCCTTGATGCCGCTGTCGAACTCGGGAGCGCCGCCTTCCTGATAGAAGGTGGTAACGAAGGCGCGGATATCCTCGCCGGTAGCAGCCTCGATGACCTTGTTGTTATCCCAGGTGTCGGAGCCCAGCAGAGCGCCCTCGTAAGCCTGAGCGGCAGAAGCCTCAACGATGAGCTGAGCATAGTTGATGGAGACGGGAGCGAAGATAACGCCTGCGCCGGCCGCCTTGGCGTTATTCACATAGGAGACGAAGTTAGCGCTGCCCTCGGGGAAGTCCTCATTGATGACAGTGCCGCCCAGAGCCTTGAAGGCCTCGGTGAAGTAGTAGACCAGGCCCTGGTCATAGTCGGAGCCCAGCATAGCCAGGGTGTAAGCGGTGTCAACGCCCAGCTCGTTGTAGGCGTAGTTGGCAAGAACAGTGCCCTGGAAGGGATCCAGGAAGGCCAGTCGGAAGTACACATCGCAGTCAGCGGTGACCTGGGGGTTGGTGCAGGAAGTACCCAGGGCAGGCATACCGGCCTCGGAGAACACAGCGCCGCCGGCCATGGAAACGCCGGAGCCGTAGGAGCCCAGGACGATGGAAACGTCACGGTTGATCAGCTCTGCCGCGGCAGAGGGGCCGTTTTCGGGAGTGGTGCGGTTATCCACGATCTCCAGCTTGACGTCATAGGTCTCGCCGCCGATCTCCACGGTGGGATACAGGTAGTGGGCATACTCAATACCCAGGATCTCCTGCTTGCCGCCGGCGCCGTTGTCGCCGGTCTGGGGCTCGTAGACGCCGACCTTGACGACCTTGTTGCCTGCAGAGGCGGGGGCGGAAGCGGCGGGGGCCTGCTCCTTAGCGCCGCAGGCGGCCAGGGACAGGGTCATTGCCAGAGTGAGTGCAAGTGCAAAAAACTTCTTCATATTCATATCCTCCTTGTAGGATCGGGAAAGAGGTATGCTCTTTCCCGGCATGGTAGTATTTTATTGTGTTTGCAGCAATTTAGCAAGGTGAAACTTTCACAAAAACTTTTTTGGTTTTTCGCCGCATTTGGCCCATTTGTACTTCCCGCGGGAAATACTTGTCCTTCTATCGCGCACAAATCCCAGTTTTGGAAAATATTTTTCCGTTTTTTGTCCGTCAACCAGCTACAGTCCTTTTGGTGATTTTGACAAAAGGAGAGGGAAAACATCCCCTCTCCTTTTTGGATTTTGTACATTCGGAAGGTTTTTGCCGGAAAAGGCCCTCAGTTTTGCCCCTCCATGATCTCCAGAAACGCTTCACGCTCCATGGTCTCATGCTCCAGAAGGTAGGATGCCACGGCATCCAGCTTGGCGCGGTTATTCCGGAGCAGCGTCTCGCAGCGGCTGTAGGAGCGGTCGATGATGGCCTTGACCTCCTGGTCGATACGCTCCGCCATGGCCTCGGAATAGCCTCTTGCCTGGCCCATGGTGCGGCCGATGAAGACCTCGCCCTGTCCGCCGTCAAAGCTGACAGGACCCAGCTTTTCGCTCATGCCGTAGACCGCCACCATTTTGCGGGCAAGCTCGGTGGAGCGCTGGATGTCGTTGCTGGCGCCGGTGGAGATATCCCCCAGGCACACCTGCTCCGCCACCCGTCCGCCCAGGAGGGAGACGATGCGGTCCTCCATGTAGCCCTTGGAAAGGTAGCTGCGGTCCTCCTCGGGCAGGGCGATGGTCATGCCTCCTGCCCGGCCCCGGGGAACGATGGTGATCTGGCTCACCGGGTCCTGGCCCGGCAGCAGGTGCATCACCACGGCGTGACCCGCCTCGTGGAAGGCGGTGAGCTTCCGCTCCGCCTCGGGGATCACGCGGCTGCGCTTTTCAGGGCCTGCGATGACCTTGATCTCCGCGGCCTTCAGGTCCGCCATGGTGATAAAGCCCCGGTCCTTCCGGGCGGCCAGCAGCGCCGCCTCGTTCACCAGGTTTTCAAGGTCCGCTCCGGTGAAGCCGGCGGTACCCTGGGCCAGGCGCTTGAGATCCACATCCTCGCCCAGGGGCTTGCCCTTGACATGGACCTTCAGGATCTCCTCACGGCCCTTGATATCGGGAAGTCCCACGTAGATCTGCCGGTCGAACCGTCCGGGACGCAGCAGCGCAGGGTCCAGAACGTCCGCGCGGTTGGTGGCGGCCAAAACCACCACGCCTTCGTTTGCGGCAAAGCCGTCCATCTCCACCAGGAGCTGGTTGAGGGTCTGCTCCCGCTCGTCGTGTCCGCCGCCAAGACCTGCGCCGCGGTGACGGCCGACGGCGTCGATCTCGTCGATAAAGACGATGGAGGCGGGGGCCTTGCGAGCCGTTTCAAACAGGTCGCGCACGCGGGATGCACC
>JAFOCY010000001.1 GCA_017380995.1 Oscillibacter sp.
GGCACCGGCGGTTTTGGCATCAAAAACGACTCCATGGCCAGCTACTCTCCCTATCTGCAAAATGTGACGACCATCTTTATGTTCCTCTTCGGTGTGAACTTCAGCTGCTACTACCTGCTGCTGATCAAGGAGTTTTTCTCCGTGTTCCGGGATGAGGAGCTGCGCCTCTATCTCGGTCTGGCTCTCGGTTCCATCGCCGTCATCGCGTTGAACATCCGAGCCCTGTACCAGACCTGGGAAGAAGCCATTCGCCACTCCGCCTTCCAGGTGGCCACCGTGATGACCACCACCGGCTACGCCACCACGGATTTTGATTTGTGGCCCAGCTTTTCCAAAGCCATTTTGCTCATCTTGATGGTGGTAGGCGCCTGCGCCGGTTCCACCGGCGGCGGTCTGAAGTGTATCCGGGTTCTGCTGCTGGTCAAGAGCCTGCGACGCAACATCCGCCAGGTCATCCGTCCCCGGAAGGTCCAGGTGGTCCGCAGCAACAGCCAGGTGGTAAATGAGACGATCCTGGATAACACCAATGCCTATCTGGCAGCTTACGTTATCATTATTATTGCAAGCTTCCTGGTCGTCTCCCTGGACAATTTCTCCACCATGACCAACTTCTCTGCCGTCATCGCCTGCTTCAACAACATCGGCCCCGGCCTTGAAGCTGTAGGACCCACCTGCAACTACGGTGCTTTCTCCACCCTTTCCAAGCTGGTGCTGTCCTTCGATATGCTGGCAGGCCGTCTGGAGATCTTCCCCATTCTGGCGCTGTTCTCCCGCAGCACCTGGAACAACCGCTGAACACAACCGCCATACGCAAAAAAGGACGCCTTCTGAACTGCACCCCATTTGTTAGACAAGTATGGTATACTTGTACTAAGAAATGGGGTGTTTTTCTATGCCAAAGGGAGTACCGTATCCGGGGGAATTCAAACAGATGGTTGTAGAAACCATGCGCAACGAAAAATTGGGGTGCGTAGAGACTGCAAAGCGATTTGGAGTTGCAAAGCAGCGGGTGTGCGACTGGGAACGAATCTATTTGACTGAGGGACCGGAAGCACTTCATATCGACCGGCGAGGGCGTGGAACCAAAGGGAATTCCCAGGACAGACCACTAAAATTTGATAAGAAGCTGGAAGAAGATCTGCTGGCAGAGAATCAGCGTTTAAGAGCGGAGGTCGCATACTTAAAAAAATTGCAAGCCTTGGTTTTGGAAGAAGCGCAACACAGGAGCAAAAAACAAAGGTGATTCTGGAACTAAGGCGAGAATTTAGGATAGATGTGTTGCTGGAAATCATAGAGCTGCCCCGGTCTACTTTTTACTATCACAGCAGGCGGCAGAACGAAGTGGATAAGTATGCCCGAGCCAAAGAAGAGATTGCTGCTATCTACCATGAAAACAGGGGAAGATATGGTTATCGTCGCATCACAGATGAATTGCATAACCGAGGTATCCTGCTGAATCACAAGACTGTTCAGCGGTTAATGAAAGAGTTAGGGCTTATTTGCCGCATTAGAATGAAAAAATATCGCTCTTATAAGGGAGAACAGGGAACTACGGCAGACAATGTTCTGCATCGCGAGTTCCGTGCAGAGAAACCGAACCAGAAGTGGGTCACGGATGTAACGGAGTTTCGCCTGTTTGGGCAGAAACTGTATCTGTCCCCGATTCTTGATTTGTGCAGTGGTGATATTGTGAGCTACACATTATCCCACAGTCCCAATCTGCCAATGGTGATTACTATGCTTGAGCAAGCCTTTGCTAAGATACCAGACAACACAAAACTGTTGCTCCATTCTGATCAAGGTTGGCACTACCGACACAAACGATATGTTGAAATGCTGCAGACGAAGGGCGTTCGACAGAGCATGAGCCGAAAAGGCAACTGCTACGATAACGCTGTGATGGAAAATTTCTTTGGACATCTCAAGAGTGAGTTGCTCTATCTGCAAGAGTTCGAGTCCATGGATCACTTCAAACAAGAACTGATTGAATACATCGATTACTACAATAACAGGCGTATCAAGGCAAGACTAAAGGGCTTGCCGCCTGCATTACACAGACAGCAAGCCCTTTCGGCTGCTTGAATAATTTATGTTAGAAATATTTGTCTAACTTTTTGGGGTCACTTCATTCCGGCGTCCTTTTCTTTTTTAGGGCTTTTTCGGTTCTGACACGCCTTTGCGGCCCTTGCCAACCGCTACCACCACATCCATCATCGTGGTGGAGATCACCAGGGCGATACCGCCGTACACCGCGTTCATCAGATTTCCGAAAACCACAGCATAGGCCACGATGACCACCATATCCACCACCAAGCAGATCCTGCCCAGGGACAGTCCCTTCGCCTTCTCCCGGATGATCCAGGCCGCCAGCTCCGTGCCTCCGGCGGTGGTCTCCTCCCGGTACATCAGGCCCGTGGTGGTGCCGATCACAAATCCGCCGCAAACGGCATAAATCAAAGGCGGTCCCGGTGGAAAGGTATGGATCATGGCAAAAAAGTCGATCAGCACGGAAGTGAGCACCATCTCATAGAGGGACCGGAACAAAAAAGCAAAGCCAAACTTCCGGAAGCCCACCACATACAGCGGCACATTCATGACCATGATCATCATTCCCACCGGCAGGAAGGGGATATAAAAGTTGATGATCTGGGAGATTCCCGTAAAACCTCCGTAGGTGAAGGCGTTGGGGGCATAGAAGGCGTCAAAGGCCCAGGAATACACCACGCCCGAAAGGGTCAGCACCAGATACTGCCGCGCCGTCTCCCGCGCCGCTTTTTTATCCACGGGTGTTCCTCCTCCCCATTCTCTTAATCCACATGGTTGCGGTAGACCTCGGAAATGGCCCGGTAGGTCATGTAGCAATCGATCTTGGACACCGTCTCAAAGGGCGCGTGCATGCTCAGCACCGGCACGCCGGCATCAATCGTATCGATGTTGCGGTTTGCCATGAACTTGGCAACGGTACCGCCGCCGCCGGCCTCAGGCTTGCCCATCATGGCCAGCTGCCACAGCACTCCGCCCTGGTTCAAAATGCGGCGCACCGTTCCCACCACTTCGGCGGAAGCGTCGGACGCGTCAGACTTATCGCCGCAGGAGCCGGTGAACTTCATCACCGCCACACCGTGATTCACACGGGCCACGTTCTGCAGCTCAAAGACTTCTTTGTAAGAGGGATCGTAGGCCGCCTCCACATCTGCGGAGATGCAAAGGGACTTGGCATAGCAGCCGTAGAGGTCCACACCCTGGCTGCGGCAGAGGCTCCCCATAAAATACTCAAAGTCCATGGACTTCATGCCCGTCACGCCGTCAGAGTTGACCTCTTCCTTATCCGCCAGCAGGCAAACTGCCGTCTTTTCCGGCACCTCCTGGTCAAACAGGGCCGCCAGCTCCGCGTAAACGCATACACGGTCGTCATGGCCATAGGCTGCGATGAGGCTGCGGTCAAAGCCGATGTCCCGGGCCTTGCCCACAGGCACCATCTCCAGCTCGGCGGAGATCAGGTCCTCCTCTACGATGCCGTATTTCTCATACAAGGCCGCCAGGATATTTCCCTTGAAGCGGCGGCCTTCTTCCAATCCCTCCAGGGGGCGGGAACCCACCAGCACACTCATCACATGGCTGGGATAGGCATCGCCCAGAAGCTTTTTCTTATGTTCCCGGCCCAGGTGGGGCAGAAGGTCCGTGATGATGAACTGAGGCTCCCCTTCCTCCTCACCGATGCTGACGGTTACAGAAGTGCCGTCGGCGCGGATGACCACGCCGTGAATGGCCAGCGGCAGAGCCACCCACTGGTAGCCCATGGCCCAGCCGTAGGGATGGGTCTGGAGATACGCCATTTCCCCATCCTCATACAGGGGGCGGGGCTTGATATCATAGCGGGGAGAGTCGGTGTGGGCAACGCTGATGTTGGCTCCTTCGGAAAGGGACTTCTTTCCCATAATGGCCAGCATCAGTCCCTTCCCGCGGTTATCATAATAGATGCGGTCGCCGGGCTTTAAATCCATCCCCTCCCGGTAGGGGACAAAGCCCTTCTCCTCCGCCAGGCGAATACAGCGGAGATTACACAGCCGCTCGGTCTTGCTGTTGTCCAGGAAGGACTTGTAGCTCTCACAGTAAGCCTCCACCTTCTTCAGTTCTTCGCCGCTGAGCAGGTCAAAGCCGTTCTTGGATGTATAAAACAACTCCTCCGGGAGGATCTTTTTTTCCTGATTCATATGGTCTATAGGCGGCCCACTTCCTCCGGGTCGCCCGCCTCCTCTCTTCTCATCATACAATTTTAAAAAATCCGCATTGTTCTTCCATACATTTTAGTATATAATGCCATCATATTCAGCATTTTGCAACAGGAGGATCCTCTATGTACATCACCATCGGAGATATCCTGCAGGCCGGGGTCATCCCGGACATGCAGACCCTGACGGCTCCGCCCCATTTTGCCGCCCTCCCTGTGGAGCACACCTCCATCCAGGGCATTTATGAGCTGCCCATCCGCAGCTTTATCCGGGAACACGAATTGGTATTTTCTTCCTCCGTAGGTGCTGACAACGAAGCGCCCCGCTACATCCAGCTCATTGACGAAGTCCATGACGGCAAAGGAAGCGCCATCATCCTCACCTTCCAGACTCCGGATTACCGACCGCCCGAAGAGGTGATGAACCACGCAAGAAAACTGGGGATACCTCTTTTCCTGATCCCCTGGGAGCGGCGCTTGTTTGAGACGCAGATGGATATCATCAATCTCATGAGTAACATCAAGATGCGGGTGATCAACGAGCTGCAAAACGCGCTTTTCAACCTCTCCTTTGAGTCCCAGGGTCTGGAGGCCGCCGCGAAGAAGATCTCCCAGGCGCTGCAGCTTTCCGTTTGCATCACGGACCTGAGCGGCTCCCCGCTGGCCCAAAGCAGTGAAAGCGAAGACTTAACCACGGAAACCGCCGCTCAAAAGGCACAGATCCTTCTCAACGACCGGCCCGTGGGCTGGCTGCTTCTTGGCCGCAGCGACCACAGGGAAGATCCTATTTCCGATCCCGACATCATCAGCCGGTTCGTGTGCTTCCCTCTGTCGCTGTGGTTTTACCGCAAAAACATAGAGGACCTGACCATCGCCCAGCTAAAAAATGATTTTGTGTGGAAGCTGGCCAACGCCTCTCCATCCTCCTTTGAGGAGATGGCCTACCAGGGCCATCAGCTGGGCTTCGACCTCAGCGTCCCCTATACCTGTTTGCTGCTGGAGATCCGGCACCAGGGAGAAGCTTCAAACAGCCTGCGCCACATCAACCATCTGGCCTCCCGGCAAAGCGATGTGCAAAACACCCTTACGGAGATTGGAAAACAGCTTCACCTGAAAATCATGTTTTCCTCCCACGGCACCCAGTATATTATCTACCTGGAACACCGTCCCTCCGCCCAGTGCAGCGTGGACAGCTTCCTGGACCTGGCGGAGCAGTCTCTTTCCGCCCTGGTCCCCTGCAGCAGCCTTTATTGGGGTGTCAGTGAATCCCCTCAGGATTTCACCGATTTCACCACGTTGTACCAGCACGCCGTTCTGGCTCTTTCCTATTCCCAGCACTCCCAGAACCAGCACTACCGCTTTACTTATCAGGACACCAAGCAGGCCCAGATCACCGTTCTCCTCTCCCAGGACCCGGTCCTGAAGGCCGACGCCCGAGACATCATGGAACGGCTCACCGCCTACAGTGACCCCTCCGGCATGGACCTTTTCGGCACACTGGTGACGTACATCCGCTGCAATTACAACACCAGCCTCACCGCCAGAAACCTGTACATCCACCGCCAGTCCCTGCTCTACCGTCTGGGGAAGATCGAAGAGCTGACGGGAATGTCCCTCAAGGAGCACAAGGATCTATTCCTGCTGGAGATCTATTCTCACATTTATATCGGCTACTGAGCCTGTATCCGTCTTCCGGAACGATTTTTTGATCCTTATTTCCATCCTTCTCCTGCTGTAATGTCGGCCACCGCCGTCCGAAGACGGCGGTGGCCGCTTGATTTGCTAAACAGAATCAGAACAGAACCATGACTTTGTCACACATCAGTGCCAGGAAGTTGCCAAGCAGGCCGCCGAAGATACCCATCAGGATACCAACGGGGATCAGCATGGAGTTGAAGGATGCTGCAACGATGGGAGCAGAACCGGTGCCGCCAACGCATGCCATGGAAGCAGTGGCGCAGGAGAACAGGTCGAAGCGGAAGAGCTTAGCCAGCAGCAGGAAGAGGATGGCGTGGATGGCCAGAGCCAGAGCACCGAAGACCAGCCAGATGGGAGCATCAAACAGTTCGTTGAAGCCTGCGCGGGAGGCCAGCAGAGACACGGTGCTGAAGCAGAGCATGTTGGACAGCTCTTCCTTGCCGCCGATACGGCTGATGGGAGACATGCCGGCGAAGACGCCGATGAGGGTGCCCAGGATGACAGTCCAGGTGCCGCCGTCCAGGAAGCCGAAGACGCTGTTGCCCATGAGACCGCCCACATACTGGGTGATGGCGGAGCAGGACAGGCCAAAGCCCAGCAGGAAGATCAGACCGGTGAAGTCAGCGGGAGCAGCCTTGGTAATGAGCTCTTCGCCGTTGATGCTGGTCTTGCTCTCGAGATAAGAGGTGTCAGCCTTGGTGAACTTGTTGAACTTTTCCAGAATGGCGGGAGTCCACAGCAGGAAAGCGATCCACACAGAGTAGTACAGGTTATCAATGATGATGCAGGCGCCCATGTCACCCTCAGGCACGTTCAAAACGGCCTGGACGGCGACCATGTTGTCGGAACCGCCGATCCAGCTGCCGATCAGGGCGGCTGCGGCGTGGGCGGAGTTGTTGCCCAGCACATCGTTGAACACCGCATAGGAGATCACGATGCCGGCACAGATAGTCAGTGCGGAGCACAGGAAGGTGATGATCAGCTTGGGTCCCAGCTTTGCCAGCTTACGGACGTCGCAGCGGATCAGCATCAGGGGAATCATGGCGTACAGCAGGTTGTTCTTCACCGCTGCATATGCAGGATAAGTTGCATCCAGGTCCCAGAGGTTGAAGGTGCAGCACAGCATGTTCAGCATATAAACGAACACGAATGCGGGGAACCATTTCCAGACCTTCCAGGTAGTCTTCTTTTCCAGCATACAGACAATGCCCGGAATGGCTACGCAGGCTGCGATGTAATAAAAGCCAGTAGTAATCATATTCTCTCTCCTTTTCTTTTTCATCGCACGTGGGGCGAAGGATCCGTGGACCGGGGCGTCAGTGCTTTCCTCCCTCTGCACCGACAACGGGCCGGGGCGTTCGTCCCTTTGCAAGATTCATTCTATCAGGTTTCATTTTTCTCTTAAACATTCATCCTGTCAGAAATTTCGACAATTTTTTTCATACATGTTGTAAGTTGAACTACAAATCTCTTTTTCATAGTATAAGTAGCGAAAGTCCCTGACCGATATTTGATGCAGTGTTTTTGCTGCAAAGGAACGATATGATGACAACAACAAACCACTTATCCGTCCCCCGCATTGCCCTGACCTTTGCCGGCAGTATTCTGGGTGCGGGATATCTCTCCGGCCAGGAGCTGATGCAGTTTTTTGGCGCCTTTGGTGCCAAGGGGCTTCTGGGCCTTTTCCTTTCCATGGGTCTTCTGGCAGTGCTTGCCGGCATGGCCATGCTTCTGGCAAAGCGCACAGGTCTTATCGAGCTGGACCGGATCATCATCCCCTGGGAGATGCCTTTGCTGCGCCGCTCCGTGGCCATTTTGGAGGCGGTATTCCTCCTGGCTACTGTAGTGATTATGTATGCCGGTGTGGGCGCGCTGCTCCAGCAGCTTTTAAACCTCCCCCCCTGGATCGGTTCCCTTTTGATGTGCGTCCTGGCAACTGTCATTGCCATGTACGGCCTTGACGGCACCATCCGCTTCTTTTCTCTGCTGGTACCTCCAACTGTAGTGATCACCGTGGTGTTCGGTCTTCTCGCCATGCTGATCCTGGGCGCTCCGGTGATCCCGGAACCTGACGCAGGCAACCCCCTGCTGGGCAGCTTCCTGCCCTCCGCCATCTCTTTTACCTCTTATAATTTCTTTGGCATCATCGGCCTGCTGGCCCCCATAGGGACCCTCAGCCGCAGTGAAAAAACCCCCTTCCGCGCCGCTGCCCTGGGCGCAGGTCTGCTGCTTGCCATTGCCCTGAGCGTTCTGGGGGCTATGTTCGCCTGCCCGGAATCCTGCGAGGCAAGCCTTCCCATGCTTGTGGTCGCCGCAAAGCTCCATCCCCTTTTGCAGTACCCCTACGCCCTGGTGCTCTTTGGCGGCATGTTTGGCGCAGCCCTGTACGGACTGGTGACGGTCACCACATTGCTGGAGGCCAAGTCCCCCGCCTTCCCCCGGTACAAGGGCCGCTTTCTGGTCCTGCTGGCTCTGGTGAGCTACCCTGCAAGCCTCTTTGGCTTCGGAGACCTGATTTCCGTACTCTATCCCCTGATCGGCTATTGCAGCATCGCTTTTATCCTCTGCATGGTCTTTCATTATTTCAAGGCCTCCAAGGCCGCTCCAAATTGACTCTTTCCCTTTCTCTCTTCCCTCTTTCTCCGCACAGAAAAAGCACCGCTGCTCCCCCGCAGCGGTGCTTTTTCACGTCCACGTAAAAAAGAACTTCCGGATTTCTCCAGAAGTTCTTGTGGTTGCGGAGGGAGGACTCGAACCTCCGGCCTCCGGGTTATGAGCCCGACGAGCTACCAACTGCTCTACTCCGCGATATTTAAAAACGTGGTGCCGGTGACCGGACTCGAACCGGTACAGTATTGCTACCGGGAGATTTTAAGTCTCCTGTGTCTACCATTCCACCACACCGGCAGCTTGTCGGCTATGTTAGAATAGCACAGCCCCGCCTCAATGTCAACCCCCATCCCCAAATTTCTCCCCAAAAAACTTTCGACAGCTTTTGATTCAACTTTTTGCTCCGGATGCATATACTGACCAAAGACCAAAAAAGGAGGAAGAGAGAATGACCTATTCCTGGCTGGGAGATATTGACGATCTCATTTTCGAGGACTGCTGGTTCCCCAGTGATCGATAACAGGGCGGCCGAAAGGCCGCCCTTGATTTTTAATCCTGCTCCCGTACCCGGAAAGCCTTTGCCGGCAGGGCGTCTGCCAGACCCAAAAGGGCACGGTTGAAGCCGCCGGCGTAATCCATGGCCAGGTCGTGGAGAGGTTCCTCCACCGTGCGATCCGGCAGAGACAGGGTAAAGACGCTGCCCTCTCCGGGCGTGGAACGGGCGATCAGCGCGCCGCCCTGGCCCTCGGCAAAGCGGCGGCACAAGGCCAGACCCAACCCCAAACCATGGGGCCGAGGCTGCATGGGATCCGCCTGGGAAAACCCATCGAACAGGTGCTCCATCCGCTCCGGTGCAATCCCGCAGCCGGTATCGGACACGCTCAGATGAATGGAATCGCCCTTCTTGCGCAGCGTCACCGTGACCGTTCCGTCGGCAGGGGTAAATTTAAAGGCATTGGAAAGCAGGTTAAATAAAAGCTGCTCCATCGCATCCACAGATACCGCGCAAACATGATGCCCCAGTTCGTCCTCCAGCCGGAAGGTGATGCCCCGGAAGGCCGCCAAAGATGCCGCCTGGGCGCAAAGCTCCGCAAGAAGCTCGCCCACATCCCGGTTTCGAAGGGGAAGGGGATCATCATTGCTAAGATACACCGCCGCAGACAGCTGGTTGACAAGCCGCAGCATCTGATAAAAGCTCTGATCCAGCAGGGCAGCGCGCCGGTCCAGTTCTTCATTCCACTCCCGCTCCTCCACCGGGGCCAGCGCGGAGGCTGCCATGTGGAGGTTGCTGAGGGCATAGCGCATCTGGGTCGCGATCTGGGGAAAAAGGGCTGTCAAGTGGTCCTTCTCCATGAATAGCTCCTTTCCGGTGCGCAGAAGAGACGCTCCGTTAAGACCCACATAGGTTTTGCGGCAGACGAGAGGCTAACCGAGGAAAGTCCTGCCGCTTTCACCAACAGCATAACAAAAACAGCCGCCAAAAACAAGAGAAAAGGGCGAAAGCTGTCGAATTCTGTCGGACAGACAATATTTTACGTCAGTTATGTCTGCTATCAGAAAAAATAATGCGTAAGTTTGCGCAATAATTCTTGCTTTTGAAAAATTTGGTGTTACAATGACACCGCAGCCAAGTGCTGTGGATTTTATAAATACGATGGAGGATCAGATATATGGCCATCAAGATCGGCATTAACGGCTTCGGCCGCATTGGACGCGTAGCACTGCGGTGCATGGTAGAGCGCGGCTCCAGCACCTATCAGATCTGCGGCATCAACCTGCGCAATGCAGACCTGGACTACATGGTTTACCAGGTAAAGTACGACTCCGTGTTCCGCACCTTCACCGGCATGGTGACCCATGACGACCGCCATCTCATCATCAACGGCAAGCGCATCCGGGTCTACAGCGAGAGCGACGCCAGCAAGATCCCCTGGGATGACTGCGGCGCTGAGTACATCATCGAGTCCACCGGTGTCTATAACACCACCGAGGCCGCCTCCGTCCACCTTGCCAACGGCGCCAAGAAGGTAATCATCTCCGCCCCCTCTAAGGACAAGGTAACTCCCACCTTCGTCATGGGCGTAAACCACAAAAAGTACGATCCCAGCATGAACGTTGTCTCCAACGCCTCCTGCACCACCAACTGCCTGGCCCCCATGACCAAGGTCATTCACGATACCTTCGGCATTGAGCAGGCCCTCATGTCCACCATCCACGCCGCCACTGCCAAGCAGAAGGCCGTTGACTCCCGTGCCGGCCGCGACTGGCGTACCGGCCGCAGTGTCATGGACAATATCATCCCCTCCTCCACCGGCGCCGCTAAGGCCGTGGGCGAGGTCATTCCCGAGCTCAAGGGCAAGATGACCGGCATGAGCTTCCGCGTGCCCACCAAGGACGTGTCTGTCGTGGACCTCACTGCCCGCCTCATCCATCCCGCCAGCTATCATGATGTGTGCGTAGCCATGCGCAATGCCTCCAAGAACTCTATGCGCGGCATCATCGCCTGCACCACCGACCAGGTGGTCTCCTCCGACCTCACCGGCTTCTCCGAGACCTGCATTTTCGACGAGACCGCCGGCATCATGCTGGACGACAACTTCGTCAAGCTCATCGCTTGGTACGATAACGAGTGGGGCTACACCAACAAGCTCCTGGACCTCATCGCCCACATGTACGAGGTGGACAGCCGGGCTGCCGAAATGTAATTACACCTATCAAAAGGACTGCCTTCCGGCAGTCCTTTTTGATATTCCAAACTGTTCACAGAGCCTTTACCGCCTGCTCAAGCTGCTTCATCGCCCGTTCCAGAATGCTTCTGGGGCAGGCGGCGTTGAGGCGCATGAAGCCAGAAAGGGAGCGGCCAAAGTAATAGCCCTCGTTCAATCCTAATCCCGCTTTTTCAATCATGAAGGTGCGCAGTTCCTCATCGGCCATGCCAAGTCCCCGGCAATCCAGCCACATCAGGTAGGTGGCGTCCGGGGCGTAAGTTTTGATCTGAGGAATATGCTTCGCGCAATAATCCACCACAAAATCGAAGTTATCGGAAAGGTAGGGCAGGAGCTGGTCCAGCCATTCCTCGCCCTCCCGGAAGGCTGTCTCCATGGCGGTGAGGGAGAAGGCGTTGTTGCGGTGGATGTCCATGGAACGCCAGAAATTGTCGAAGACCCACTTGGTCCGCTTATCGGGAAAAACCACGGTGCTGGCCTGAAGGCCCGCCAGGTTAAATGTCTTGGTGCCGGAGATGCCGGTGATGACGTACTTCGCAATTTCCGGAGAGAGGGAGGCGGCCGGGGTATGCTTTTTGCCGTGGAAAATAAGGTCGGAATGGATCTCGTCCGAGAACAGGACCACATGATACTTCATGCAAAGCCCTGCCATATGCCGCAGCTCCTCCCTCGTCCAGACGATACCAAGGGGATTGTGGGGGTTGCAGAGGAGGAACATATGGCACCGTTGGAGCTTTTCCTCAAACTCCGTCCAGTCCATGGTCCATTTGCCCTCTTTTTCCCGGAAGGGGCACTCCACAACTTTGCGGCCCGCAGCCTCCGTCATGTCGTAAAACTCGGAGTACACGGGAGTCTGGATCAGGATACTGCCGCCCTCGGGGGTATAGAGCCGCACGGCCGCGGCGATGGACTGGACCACGCCCAGGCAGTAGCTCATGAGCTTCGTATCGATCTCCCAGCCGTTGCGGCGGCGCTGCCAGGAGGCAACAGCCTCAAAGTAGCTCTCCGGCCGGGCGGTGTAGCCCCAAAGGCCCTGCTCCGCCCGCCGCACAAGGGCGTCGGTGATGGGCTGGGCGGTACGGAAGTCCATATCCGCGATCCAGAGGGGGATCACATCGCTGGTTCCAAACTTCTTGATGCGCTCATCGTACTTGGCGGAGCGGTTTTCGCTGCGGTCCACGACAGCGTCGAAATCGTATTTCATAGGGCGCCTCCTTGGGTTGGTTTTTTACCATGATGGAGGGTTTCGCGGAATTTGTCAAGAGGGCGGCCAATGGCCGCCCTCTTTTG
>JAFOCY010000014.1 GCA_017380995.1 Oscillibacter sp.
CCATGTCCAGCGAAGCCCTGGCTAAGCTCATGGCCCAAGGGGCCAACCAAGGCCAGAGCCATTTGGTGTTTTTGATTGGCGGCTCCTTTGGTCTCCACCCCAGTGTGAAGGCTCTGGCCTCTGTACGCCTTTCTATGTCTCCTATGACCTTCCCCCACCATCTGGCCCGCGTGATGCTTTTAGAGCAGATCTACCGCGGCTACCAGATCAACGCCGGATCCAAGTATCATAAATAAACCCCATTTCAAAATACATCGAGGAGGTACCCCCAAATGGATTTCATGAAGGAATACGAAAAGTGGCTCCACAGCCCCGTCCTCTCTGACGCAGAGCGCGCCGAGCTGGAAGCCATCAAGGACGATCCCAAGGAGATCGAAAACCGCTTCTTTGGCCCCCTGGAGTTTGGCACCGCAGGACTTCGCGGCACCATGTGCGTGGGTCTGCACAATATGAACATCCACGTCATCCGCTGGGCCACTCAGGGCTTTGCCGACGTCATCGCCGCCGAAGGCGAGGAGGGTAAGCAGCGGGGCATCGCCATCTGCATGGACTGCCGCAACAACTCCTACGAGTTCGCCAAGGCCGCCGCTGAGGTCTGCGCTGCCAACGGCATCCATGTCCGCATTTTCGAGTCCCTGCGCCCCACTCCCGAATTGAGCTTTGCCGTCCGCCAGTACCACTGCCAGGCCGGCATCAACGTCACCGCCAGCCACAACCCCAAGGAGTATAATGGCTACAAGGTCTACTGGCAGGACGGCGCGCAGCTTCCCCCCCAGCACGCTGACGCTGTGGCCAAGCGCCTGGCAGAGGTGGATATCTTCAACGATATCAAGTCCATGCCCTATGAGGAGGGCGTGAAGGCCGGCATCATCGAGGTCATGGGCGCAGAGACCGACGAGCTGTTCATGAACAATGTTCTGGGCATGATCAACGACAAGGAAGTCGTCGCCAAGGTGGCGGATAGCTTCAAGATGGTCTATACCCCCTTCCACGGCTGCGGCTACAAGATGGTCCCCCAGGCCTTGAAGGCCCTGGGCATCAAGCATCTCATTTGCGAGCCCAAACAGATGGTCATCGACGGCGACTTCCCCACCGTGGCTTCCCCGAACCCCGAGAATCCCGAGGGCTTCTATCTTGCCATCGACCTTGCCAAGGAGAATGATGTGGACTTCATCCTGGGCACCGACCCTGACAGTGACCGCGTGGGCATCATGATCCGTGATAAGAACGGTGAATACTGCCCCGTTACCGGCAACCAGACCGGTGTACTGCTGCTGGATTACCTGATCGGCGCTATGAAGCGCGCCGGCACCCTGCCCGAGAATGCTGTTGCCATCAAGACCATCGTCACCACCGAGATGGCCCGGAAGGTAGCCGAATCCAACGGCGTCACCTGCTTCGATACCTTCACCGGCTTCAAGTTCATGGCCGAGAAGAAGAACGCCCTGGAAGCCAGCGGCGAGGGTAAGGTGATCTTCTCTTACGAGGAGTCCTACGGCTATATGCTGGGCGATTATGTCCGGGATAAGGACGCCGTCACCGCTTCCCTGCTCCTCACCGAGATGGCCGCCTGGTACGCAAGCCAGGGCATGACCCTCTTTGACGCCCTGGAGGCCCTGTACAAGAAGTACGGCTACTATGCCGAGAAGACCCACAATCTGGTGATGCCCGGTCTGGACGGTCTGAAGGACATGGCCAACCTCATGAAGAATCTCCGCGAGAATCCCCCCAAGGAGATCTCCGGCACAAAGGTGGCAGCCTATAAGGACTACAAGGCCGGCACCGTCACCGACGCCGAAACTGGCGCTCAGACCACCATGGAACTCTCCGGCTCCAACGTCTTCCGTTTCGAGCTTGCCGACGGTACCTCTATCATCGCCCGTCCCTCCGGTACCGAGCCCAAGATCAAGGTCTACATCCTGACCAAGGGCGCAGACGCTGCCGAGGCTGCTGCCAACGTTGAAAAGTACAGCCAGTGGGTGGCCGGACTGAGAAAATAACATACACCCCTCTCACCCCCAAGCCGTTAGGCTTGGGGGTATTTCCTTATCAACGCCAGCCGGATTGACATTTTTCCTTCTTTCCGTTAAGATAGGGTGCGTTGCATACTCACAAGAGAGAAAGAGTGATATCATGAGCGAAAACCGTTCCCGCATTCTCCGGGGCACCATTTCCGCCGGCATCGGCGGTATCTTCTGGGGCTTTTCCGGCACCTGCGGACAATACCTGTTTTCTGAGTGCGGCGTCAGTTCCCTTTGGGTCACCTGCCTGCGTCTTCTGTGTGCCGGAACACTGATGACGCTGATGGCGCTGGGAAAACACCGCACAGACCTGGTAAATATCTGGAAGGATCCCAAGGATGTTACATTGCTGGGTCTATTTGGTATTTTCGGTCTGATGTTCTGCCAGTATTCCTATCTCAGCGGCATCGCCCACTCCAACGCAGCCACTACCACAGTCCTCCAGCAGTTGAGTCTGGTCATCGTTATGCTGATCTCCTGCCTGCAGGAACGCCATCTTCCCAAGGCTTTCCAGGTCCTGGCCCTTTTCCTGGCCTTTTTCGGCACCTTCATGGTGACAACCGGCGGCAATCCCGACCAGATGATCCTCTCTCCTCAGGCGCTTTTCTGGGGCCTCAGCACCGCCTGCGCCGCTGCCGCCTATAATCTCCTCTCCAAAAGCCTTCTCATGCGATGGAGCCGGGAGGCTGTGTGCGGGATCGGTATGCTCTTTGGCGGCGCAGTGCTGAGCACCTACGCCAAGCTCTGGACCTATGATTTTTCCCTCCCCCTTCTGGGATGGCTGTCCTTTGGCTGCATCGTGATCTTCGGCACCGTGGTGGCCTTCTCCTTCTTCCTCAAAGGCGTACGGGACGCAGGCCCTGTCCGGGCCGCCATGATGGGCGTCACAGAGCCTCTCTCCGCCGCCGTCTTTTCAGCAGTGTGGTTGGGAACCAGCTTTTCCGGCGCAGAGCTCATCGGTTTTGCCGCTATCCTGGGTACGATGTTCCTGCTGGCAAAAAGTGAATAAAAAAGGTTCCGTTTCTCAACGAAACGGAACCTTTTTTATTTAATAGAAATGGATATTGCCGTCTACCCGGCCGCCAATACCATCTACTGTGCAGTTGCTGGAAAACTGCCAGTAATCCATTTGGTACAGGAAAGTCGGTGCCAGGACCTCAGAATCCTCATTCTTATACTCGGGATACCAGTGAAGATACTTCTCAATAGCTCCCTGGTCATACTTGATGTAGCTGACATAGCTTCCGGCGTAAATCATGGCGTCGTAGCCTGCCTCCTCGATGCGCTCGCAAAATGCGATGGCGCAGGCAGTGGCCATTTCCGGAGTGGTTCCATAGACCCGGTATGTAGCATCGTGCATCTCCCAGTCGTAGGCGATCGGGCCGTCGATCTCATAGTCCTCTAAAAGCTCCAGAACAAACTCTGCTTCCTCAATGGCCTCTTCCACGGTAATGGCCTGGGCAAAGAAATATACACCGGTCTCAAGTCCTGCCTCCATAGCCCCCTCGATATTCTGGCCGTAGAAGGCGTCGGCATTCAAACTACCGGTGGAGGTGCCCCGGAAGCCCGCGCGGACCATGACAAAGTCCACACCGTCGTCTGCCACAGCCTCCCAGTCGATCTCTCCTTCCGTTGCCCGGTTCTGATAGGCAGAAATATCAATGCCAAAGCGGGTATCGAATCTACGCCCGGTATAGACCAGGCGGTCCCCCTTCCACTTGAAATCTCCGTCCTTGACCTTGATGGGAGTTCGGTCGGCGTAAATGGGGACTTCATACTTATCCCGGAAAAGAATGGTCTCGCCGGTGGTTTCCGTAGGGGTATAGACCTCTTCAGGGCGGATGGCCGGGATCTCCTCTTCCGGTAATTCCTCCGGCTGGCTGGTCCCCACGATGACCTCCCCGCTTCCAAGATTCACGACCCGGCCGTCAATGCTGACATCCGTGAGCTTCACTTCTCCGATAACGGCCGGTGCAACGATCAGATCCCCCGCAATGTGCATACCGGAAAAAGCTGCGCCTTCCGGGGCGCTGAGCATCACAGTCCCCTCCACATCCCGGTCAAATTCCCCGCTTTCCAAAAGCAGGACTTCCACCATACGGCTGAGGATGCTGACGAATTCCGCCCGGGTAATGGGCTTGTCAGGGTTGAAATTCCCCGCCTGATCGCCGCCTACATAGCCAAGCTCTGCCATTGCGGCAACAGAAGGCAGGGCATACTCCGGAATACTATGGGCATCCGGAAAAGGAATGTCCTCCACCATCTCCGGCGTCTCGATCTGGAAGGCACGGGTCAGCATGGTGACCGCCTGGGCCCGGGTAATGGGCGCATCTGCCATGGCCAATGCGCCGCTGCCCCGGTAAATATCGGCGGCATGGAGCTTCAAAACGGCAGTTTCCCAGTAGTTTCCGGAAATATCCGTAAAAACAGAGGGATCAGAGACATACTGGAAACGGAAAAAACGGTCCAGGATCCCGGCGAAAGCTCCCCGGGTAATCGGGTCATCAGGCCGGAAGGTGCCGTCCGGATTGCCCTTGAGGATCGGATACTCCTGGCTCCATTTGGTGATATTTCCTTCTGCCCAGTGGCCGGCAGTATCCGAAAAGGCAGTGGCGGGGGTAAGGAGCAACGCGCCGGCCAGCACTCCGGCAGCCAGCTTTTTTGCGATCTTGTGGTGCATGGATGTTCCTTTCTTGAAAGAAAAACACCACAGCGGAACCGCCGTGGTGTTATGTTACCTATAGCAGCGTCTGCTCTTATGATAGCAGACCACTATTTTCAGGTCAATATAAAGTTTACATTTTTCGACAAGGAAAAATTATGTCACCCCATCTCCCTCCACGGGCCCTCCCCTGCTGCAAGGCTGATCTGCGGGGTACTCCCGCTGCGCAGCATCATCCGTACAAGATTTTTTCACATAAATATGGGCAAAGGGGACACCCTATCTTCGGAGGGATTTGCAATGATGACCGCCTTTATCCGCACTTTGATCCTTTACATTCTCATCATGGCGGGGCTGCGCCTTTTGGGAAAGCGTCAGATCGGTGAGCTGGAACCCAGCGAACTGGTATTGACCATGATGCTCTCTGACCTGGCTACCGTTCCCATGCAGGACTTTGGGATCCCACTGATCTCCGGCATCATCCCCATTTGCACACTGCTGATCCTGTCGCTGCTGATGAGTCAGCTTTCCCTGCAGTCGGTACGGTTCCGGGAGATGGTCTGCGGAAAGCCCTCCGTTCTCATCCGCAAGGGCGTGATCCAGCAGCAGGCCATGCAGCAAAACCGCTACACGCTGGATGAGCTGCTGGAAGAACTGCGGGAGCAGGGCTACGAGGATCTGAGACAAATCAAGTACGCCATCCTGGAAAACTCCGGCCAGCTCTCCATTCTCCCCTGGGCAAAATACGCACCGGTAACGGCGGAGCAGTTGGGATTGGAAGTCCAGGAGGAAGGCTCTCTGCCTACCGTTGTGATCAATGACGGCCAGGTCCTTCCCCAAAAATTAAAACAACTGGGGAAGGATCCGGCCTGGCTCACGGAAATCCTCCGTGAACAGGGCTTCTCCTCCCCCAAAGATGTATTCTTATTGAGTGCTGACGAAGAAGGCCAGATCCTCTGTATCAAAAAGGAGTGGAAGGAATGAAGAAACTTGCCCTGCCTGCGTCGGCTCTCTTGCTCCTCTTTCTTCTTTCCGCCGTCAACGGCATTGTGCTTTCCCGCAGAGTAGAGCACTGGCAGCACCAGCTCTCTCAGGCGGAGTATTGGGCCGACCAGTCTCAATGGGACCAAACCATCGCCGCGCTGGAGGAAAGCTACCAGGACTGGCAGCACGCCCAGGGATACCTTCACGTGGTATTGGACCACACCGCCGTAGACGA
>JAFOCY010000002.1 GCA_017380995.1 Oscillibacter sp.
CCCGATCTCCGGGACGCTCTGGAAAAGCTCCAGCTCAACGACGCCTCCCTCTCCTTTGAACCCGAATCCTCTGTGGCTCTGGGCTTTGGCTTCCGCTGCGGCTTTTTGGGGATGCTCCACATGGAGGTCATCCAGGAGAGGCTGGAGCGGGAGTTCAACCTGGACCTGGTGACCACCCTGCCCTCTGTTATCTACCATGTGTATAAGACGGACGGCACACTGGTGAAGGTGGATAACCCCCACAACTATCCCGATCCCGGCACCATCGAGCACGCCGAGGAGCCCTATGTGAAGGTCTCCATCATCGCGCCCAACGAGTATGTGGGCAACATTATGCCTATGTGCCAGGAGCGCCGGGGCGAGTTCAAGGATATGCAGTATCTGGACACCAACCTGGTGGAACTCCATTACCAGATGCCCCTCAACGAGATCATCTATGATTTCTTTGACGCTCTGAAGGCCAACACCCGGGGCTATGCTTCCCTGGACTATGAGCTTTCCGGTTACCGGGAGAGCGACCTGGTGAAGGTGGATATGCTCCTCAACGGCGACCAGGTGGACGCTCTGAGCTTCATCGCCCATAAGGATAAGGCCTATCCCCGGGCCCGCCGCCTGTGCGAAAAGCTGAAGGAGAATATTCCCCGTCAGCTCTTCGAGATCCCTGTCCAGGCGGCCATCGGCGGCCGTGTCATTGCCCGTGAGACGGTGAAGGCCATGCGCAAGGACGTGCTGGCCAAGTGCTACGGCGGCGATATTACGCGAAAGAAGAAGCTGCTGGAAAAGCAGAAAGAAGGCAAGAAGAAAATGCGGTCTCTGGGAACGGTGCAGATCCCCACAGAGGCCTTCCTTGCCGTTCTCAAATTGGACGAATAAAGATACAAACCTCCCGCAGCCTGCGCTGCGGGAGGTTTTGCTGCGTTTGGCGGCCGCGAAAGGCCGGCAAAGGCGGAAAATTCCCATCATTTACCAGCAAATGGAAAAATAGACAAAAAGGAAGCTCGGATTTCGTCAGAAATTTGGGCCTCTTAACACGATTGGTGATTGACGGGATTTGAAAAAAATATCATAATAATAAAGAATATGGGTTACAATGCAAATACAAGGAGGAGACCATGAAAAAAGGCTATTTGGTATTGCAGGATGGCCGGGTATTTGAAGGCTACCGCTTCGGTGCCCAGACCGATTCTATCGGTGAACTGGTGTTCACCACCGGCATGGGCGGCTACATCGAGACCCTGACTGATCCTGCCTTTGCAGGCGAGATCGTCATGCACACCTATCCCCTGATCGGCAACTACGGCATCATCGAGGAGGACTTCGAGGGCGAGTGCTTGATGAAGGGCTACGTCGTGCGCGAGTGGTGCCCGGCGCCCTCCAATTTCCGCACCCAGTATGATCTGGATACCTATCTCAAGGCGAAGAACGTCCCCGGCATCTGGGGCGTGGATACCCGTGAGCTCACCCGCATCATCCGGGAAAACGGCGTGATGAACGCCATGATCTGCGATGAGGTTCCTGCTGACCTCTCTGTGATTGAGAGCTATGCCATTGCGGAGCCCGTGAAGTATGCCACCTGCAAGTCCATCTCTCTCCATAACGCCCAGGGCGAGGAGAAGTTCCATGTGACGCTGGTGGACTATGGCGTCCGCCGCTCCCTCATCCGCACCCTGCAGGCCATTGGCTGCACGGTGACGGTGGTCCCTGCCAGCGCTACCGCCGAGGATATCCTCTCCGGCAAGCCTGACGGTGTAGTCCTCTCTGACGGACCCGGCGATCCTGCCCAGAATGAGGCCATGATCGCGGAGCTGAAAAAGCTCCTGGGCAAGGTGCCCATGATGGCTGTGGGCCTGGGTCACCAGATGCTCTCCCTTGCTGCCGGCGGAAAGACCGAGAAGCTCAAGGCCGGCCACCACGGCGCCAACCAGCCCGCCAAGGATCTTCTCAGCGGCCGCACCTATGTTACCGCTCAGAACCACTGCTATGTGGTCACCGATCCCGGCTGCGGCACCGTCCGCTTTGTCAACGCCAACGACGCCACCTGCGAGGGCGTTGTGTATGATGAGCAGAAGGCCTTCGGCGTCCAGTTTACTCCTGATGCTCCCCGCGGCCTGGCGGACGCGTCCTTCCTCTATGAAAGCTTTGCTGAACTTATGAAAGGTGGTGCCAACTAATGCCTCTGGATAAAAGCATTAAGAAAGCCCTCGTGATCGGCTCCGGCCCCATCGTCATCGGTCAGGCTGCCGAGTTTGACTATGCCGGCACCCAGGCCTGCCGCGTTCTGAAAGAGGCCGGCGTGGATGTTGTGCTGTGCAACTCCAACCCCGCTACCATCATGACCGACCAGGCCATGGCGGACGAGATCTACCTGGAGCCTCTGACCATCGAGACCATCAAGCGCATCATCAAGAAGGAAAAGCCCGACAGCGTCCTGGCAGGCCTGGGCGGCCAGACCGGCCTGACTCTGGCCATGCAGTTGGATAAGGAAGGCTTCCTCGCCGCCAACAACGTCCGCATTCTGGGCACTAACGCCAAGTCCATTACCAAGGCCGAGGACCGTGAGCTCTTTAAGGAGGCCATGGAGGAGATTGGCCAGCCCTGTATCGCCTCCGATATCGCTGAGACGGTGGAAGGCGCTCTGGAAGTGGCTGAGAAGATCGGCTATCCCGTGATTGTCCGTCCCGCCTTTACCCTGGGCGGCGAGGGTGGCGGCGCTGCCAACAACGCCGAGGAGCTGAAGGTCATTGCTCAGATCGGCCTGGACGCTTCCCCCATCACCCAGATCCTGGTGGAGAAGGCCATCTTCGGCTGGAAAGAGATCGAGTTTGAGACCATGCGCGACAGCGCCGGCAACGCCATCATCATCTGCTCCATGGAGAACGTGGACCCCGTCGGCGTCCACACCGGCGACTCCATCGTGGTGGCTCCCACCCAGACTCTGGCCGCCAAGGAATACGGTATGCTCCGCGACGCGGCCCTCAAGATCGTGACCCACCTGGGCATCGTGGGCGGCTGCAACGTCCAGCTGGCCCTGAACCCCGAGAGCTATGAGTACGCGGTCATCGAGGTCAACCCCCGCGTGTCCCGTTCCTCCGCCCTGGCCTCCAAGGCCACCGGCTACCCCATTGCCAAGATCACTGCAAAGCTGGCCCTGGGCTATACCCTGGATGAGATCAAAAACGACATCACCGGCAAGACCTATGCCTGCTTTGAGCCCTCTGTTGACTACATCGTCACCAAGATGCCCAAGTGGCCCTTCGACAAGTTTGCCGATGCATCCCGCACCCTCGGCACCAAGATGAAGGCCACCGGCGAGGTCATGTCCATTGCTCCCAGCTTTGAGATGGGCATTATGAAGGCTGTCCGCGGCTGCGAGATCGGCCTGGACACCCTGAACGCCAAGAAGGACCCCGATGAGACCGCCTCCATCGAGGAGCGCCTTGCCCGCGTGGACGACAAGCGGTTGTTCACCGTATTTGAGGCACTGAAGTCCGGTGTCAGCGTGGAGACCGTCAATCAGATCACCAAGATCGACCCCTGGTTCCTCAGCCACATCAAGAACCTGGCGGACTTTGAGCTGGAGCTGGCAGAGAAGGGCCTCACCGAGGAGCTGTATCTGCTGGGCCGCCGCTACGGCTATACCGACGGCGCCATGAAGCGTCTTTCCGGCGCCGAAGAGCTGCCCTGCGAGGCAAAGAAGGCCGTTTACAAGATGGTGGATACCTGCGCCGCCGAGTATGACGCAGAGGTCCCCTACTTCTATTCCACTGCCGATACCTACTGCGAGGCCCGCTCCTTCCCCAAGAGCGGCAAGCCCGTCATCATGGTCCTTGGCTCCGGTCCTATCCGTATCGGCCAGGGCATTGAGTTCGACTACTCCTCCGTCCACTGCGTTTGGACGCTGAAGGAAATGGGCTACGAGGTGGTCATCGTCAACAACAACCCCGAGACCGTTTCCACCGACTACGATACCGCCGACCGGCTGTACTTCGAGCCCCTGTGCCCCGAGGATGTGATGAACATCATCGACACCGAAAAGCCCATCGGCGTGGTGGTTGCTTTCGGCGGCCAGACCGCCATCAAGCTCACCCAGTTCCTGGATAGCCAGGGCATCCTCATCCTGGGCACCTCTGCCGAGTCCATCGACATGGCCGAGGACCGCGAGCGGTTCGACGAGCTGCTGGAGCGCTACAACATCAAGCGTCCCCGCGGCTGCGGCGTTACCGGCCTGGAGAGCGCCCTGGAAGCTGCCAACAATCTGGGCTATCCCGTACTGCTGCGTCCCAGCTACGTGATCGGCGGCCAGAACATGGTCATCGCCCACAACGATGAGGAAGTCCGCCGCTACATGGAGGTCATCCTCTCCGGCAAGATCGAAAACCCCGTCCTGGTGGACCAGTACCTCCAGGGCCGCGAGCTGGAAGTGGACGTCATCTCCGACGGTGTGGACGTTCTGATCCCCGGCGTCATGCAGCACATCGAGCGCACCGGCGTTCACAGCGGTGACTCCATCGCCGTTTATCCCCACTTCTCCATCGGTGATAAGATGCTCAAGACCATCATCGACTGCTCCGAGAAGCTGGCCCTCAGCCTTGGCACCCGTGGCCTGATCAACATCCAGTACCTCATCTACCAGGGTGAGCTGTACGTCATCGAGGTCAACCCCCGTGCCTCCCGTACTGTGCCTTACATCTCCAAGGTCACCGGCGTTCCCATGGTGGACCTGGCTACCCGCGTGATGCTGGGCCAGCCCCTGAAGTCCCTGGGCTTTGGCACCGGTCTTTACAAGCAGCCTCCCTATGTTGCCGTGAAGGTTCCCGTCTTCTCCTTCCAGAAGATCACCGACGCCAACGCCGCCCTCTCTCCCGAGATGAAGTCCACCGGCGAGGTCCTGGGCCTTGGCAAGGATATGCAGGAGGCCCTGTTCAAGGGTCTGGTCTCCGCCGGCTACAAGGTGGAAAAGGCCACCCGCGGCGGCGTCCTGATCTCCGTCAATCACCGTGACCAGCCCGAGGTGGTAGGCATTGCCCGCCGCCTGGACGAGATGGGCTTCAAGCTCTATGCCACCGGCGGTACCGCCCGTGAGATCAGCCACCTTGGCACCGATGTTGAGATCGTGGGCAAGCTGGGCCGGGACAGCCGCGTGTTCAAGCTGCTGGAAAACGGCGAGATCGACTATGTGATCCTCACCGGTTCCATGGAGCCTGAGTACATCAAGGACTTTATCCGTCTGAACCACCGCTGCGTCCAGCTGGGCATTCCCTGCCTGACTTCTCTGGATACCGCCAGCGCCCTCACCGATATTCTGGCTTCCCGCTACAACCAGCACAACACCGAGCTGATCGATATCTGCCACCTGCGTGAAAGCCGCGAGAAGCTGCACTTTGCCAAGATGGAGACCTGCGGCAATGACCATATCTTCCTGGAGAACTTCGACGGCAAGATCACCTGCCCCGAGTCCTTGTGCGTGTCCCTGTGCGACCGTCACTACGGCATCGGCGCTGACGGCATCGTGCTGATGGAAAAGTCTGATATTGCCGACGCCAAGATCAAGATGTACAACGCCGACGGTTCCGAGGGCACCATGGCCGGTAACGGCCTGCGCTCCATGGGCAAGTACCTCTATGATAACGGCATCGTAAAGAAGGATGTCATGACCATCGAGACTGCCAAGGGCATCAAGACCGTGGAGCTCCACATTCTGGGCGGCAAGGCCAATTCCGCCACCGTGGATATGGGCAAGGCCAGCCTGGATGCTTCCGCCCTCAACCTGGGCGTGGATACCGCCGTTGACCATCCCATCACCATTGACGGCCAGGAGTACAAGGTCACCTGCGTGGATGTGGGCAACCCCCACTGCGTGGTCTTCTGCGACCGCGTGGACCGCGTGAAGGTGAAGGAGATCGGCCCCAAGTTTGAGCACGCCGAGTATTTCCCCGACCGTGTGAATACGGAGTTTGTCCGCGTTGTCAACCCCACCACCATCAAGATGCGCGTGTGGGAGCGCGGCAGCGGTGAAACCATGGCTTGCGGTACCGGCGCCTGCGCCGCAGTGGTTGCCGCGGTCGCCAACGGCCTTTGCGCCAAGGACACCGATATCACCGTGAAGGTCCGTGGCGGTGACCTCATTGTGAATTATACCGATGAGCGCATCACCCTCACTGGCGATGTGAAGCTGGTCTACACCGGCGAAACCGAATATTAAGATCTGAACAGATCTGTTTTCCAGACACCCCGGCAATATCTGCCGGGGTGTCTGGATGTTTGCCGTCCTGAAGGGAGCCAAAGAAAAACGAGGCAAAAAGTGAAAAAGAGCTTTTCACGCACTTGGGGATATGATATGATTTTTATAGAATTTCCCGGAGCACTTGGCCCGGCTATCATTCCGTTGGAGGGAGACTATGAAGCAGCAGAAGCGCCGTTTGCCGGGTATCGGTATGCGGAACATCAAAACAGCCATCGCAGCAGCGCTGTGCGCCTTTATTTATTATTTCCTGGACCGTTCTCCCGCGTTCGCCTGCATCGGTGCCATCTTCGGCATGGGTGGTGATTTGGAGCAGTCCAAGCAGCACGGCGGCAACCGCTTTTTCGGTACGCTGATCGGCGGCCTTCTGGGTATTGCGCTGTTTTGGGTATATATCCAGGTCCATCCTGACGGAGAGGACTCCCTGCTGCTGGTACTTTTGACTTTTATTGGTGTCGTGATCCTGATCTGGCTTTGCCAGATCTTCTGGGTGGGCGGCGTCCAGCCCGGCGGCGTGGTGCTTTGCATCATCCTGTTCAATACCCCGGTGGAGACCTATGTGAGCTACGCGCTGAACCGCATTTTTGATACCGCGGTGGGCGTTTTGATGGCTTTGGTGATCAACAGCATGTTCCCCGGCGGGTTTACGTTCCAATTCCTTGAGAGGAATATTCGCCGCTGGAAGCCTGAGGAAGAGCTGACGGAGCTGTCAGACCGCTGAAAAACGAAAACGCAAAAAATGAGAACTCCCCTGCCTTTTGGCAGGGGAGTTTTTCGTAGGACCGGTTATCCCAGAATATGCGCCATAAAGTAGGGAAACTGGATACGCCACCAGGGCCAGTCGTGGTTGACATCCTCGCCCCAGAGGTCCACCCAGGCGGGGACGTCCAGCCGCTCGAACTCGTGCTTGAGACCACGGGCATCGGCCTTGGCGTCATCCTCCCAGGCACCCTGGCCGCAGCAGATGATGATGCGGCCCTTGCGGTACTGCTCCACCAGGGGGTGGTCAGCAGGCATATTGCGCATGAAGTCGTTGGGGGAGTTGTAATAGATATTGATGTCGCTGTACTGGCCGAAGAAGTAGCCGGCGTGGAACAAGCCGCTCAAAGACAGGCAGCCGCCAAAGAGCTCCGGGAAACGGAGATAGAAGTTCACGCTGTGATAGCCGCCCATGCTGGCGCCGGTGAGCATGACCTTGCCCTCGTAGCTGACAGGGTCCGTCTCGGCGTGGATCTGGTGCAGGCGGGGGAGGAACTCGGCGCAGATGTACTTCACCCACTGCTCATGCCACATGATGCGGCCGTGGTGGTCGCCGTTTTTGGCGCTCCAGGTCTCCTCATCCACGCAGCCAACGCAGAAAAGCTGCAGCTTGCCTGCTTCGATCTTATCGGCCACCAGGTCGATCATGCCCTGGTTCTCAAAGTCAAAGAACTTGCCGTCCTGGCAGGGGAAGACGATGAAGGGGAGGCCTGCGTGGCCGTAGACCTTGAATTCCATATCCCGCTGGAGATGGTGGGAATATTCCTTATAGTAGCGAATGTGCATAGCAGTGTAACCTCAATTCTTTTTCAAAACGTAATCGGCAAAGGCCATAGCCTCTTCCTCACTGGGGAAGCGGGCCATATAGGCGAAGTTGCCCATGGCGCCGGAGAGGACCTCGGGCATCTCCTCATACATGAGGATGCTTGCGCCGAAGTTGGCGTAGATATCCTCGTGGGTGTGGGCGTAGGTGTTGCCCCGGCGGCGGGAGGCGTACATACAGCAGTAGGGCCGGTGTTCGGGATCAAAGCGGCCGCGGTCGTAGCAGACCATATCCGCCCAGATCTGATAAACGTCGATGTCGTTGGCGTAGTTCATCATGTCAGGAGAGTAGCCTCCGGGGGGTCTCATGTTGACCTCCAGGCCGAAGATATCGCCCTTCTTGCCAAGACCCTCCTTGTCCTCATTGAGAACAAAGAACTCGCAGTGGAAGAACCGGGAGTTGGACTCAAAGGCCTTAATGGTGCGCCGGCCTGCGTCCTTCAGATCCGC
>JAFOCY010000113.1 GCA_017380995.1 Oscillibacter sp.
GGGGCCATGGCGGCGCCCATGTTGTTGGCGTCAGTGATGCCCTGGTCCACGATCTTCCCGCAGCAAACGTGGGTGATATAGGGCCCCTCCCCCCGGCTTTCCAGGATGGTGCAGCCGGAGGCGGTGGCAGTCCACTGAGCCGTGGGCGGCCGCTGGGAGCCATAGGGCACCGGCATCCGGTACTGCCGCTCGGCAGTGCAGAAGTGGGAGGAGGTGATGGCGGCGGCCTTGTCGGCATAGCCGCCGTCAATGAGCAGCGCCGCCAGGCTCAGCGATTCCCCCATGGTGGAGCAGGCGCCGTAGAGGCCGTAGAAGGGGATGCCAAAGTCCCTGAGGCCAAAGGAGGAGCCGATGCACTGGTTGAGTAGGTCCCCGCCCAGCACATAGTCCAGATCCGTGGGCTTCAGCCCCGCCTTGTCCAGGGCCGTCTGCAAAGCCTTTTTCTGCATGGCGGACTCCGCCTTTTCCCAGGTCTTTTGTCCGAAGAAGGAATCCTTATCCAGGTAATCAAAATAGGCCCCCAGAGGGCCTGCCCCCTCGTGCCGCCCGCCCACGGCGGCGCAGGAACGGACCGACGGGGGCTGGGAGAGGGCAATGGTCCGCTTGCCCACACGTTTTTCGTTCATAGGTACCTCCAAATGGGGTTTTCCGGTAGTCTTTCCCCAAAGGGCCTTCTCTATGCACCGGCAGATTTTGTCATCCTTTTGTTGCTTCCATCCGGTCCCAACATCTGCTATCATGGGATTATGACAACTTTCGACAGAAAGGACCCTGCCTATGCGCCGCTTTCTCTCTTTTCTTTTGGCCCTGGCCATGACCGTTTCCCTCGCCGCCTGCGGCGAAAAGGAGGCCCCGCCTCCCGAAGTTCCCGCCGCTCCCGCCGACGACTGCGTCCCTCCCGCCATCTCCTCCGCCGAGCTTCCCCCGGAGCCCGAACCGGAGCCCGAGCCCTACGAAATTCTGGACCCCACGGTCCCCCGGGAGGGGTATGTGGCCTACGAGGGCGTGGTGGAGCACCTCTTTTTCCACCCCATCGTCGCCTACCCGGAGCTGGCCTTTGACGGGGACTACAAGTCCGACGGCATTGACGACTGGATGGTGACCGTAGGGGAGTACGTGAAAATTCTGGAGAGTCTCTATGAAAAGGGCTACATCCTGGTGGACATTATGGACTGCTGGTCCGAGACCACCAACGAAAACGGGGAGACCCGGATGGCGAAAAACACCCTCTACCTCCCCGAGGGCAAAAAGCCCCTCATCCTCTCCTATGACGATGTGAATTATTACGAGTATATGCTCACCAACGGCTTCACCCACAAGCTGATCCTGGGCGAGGACGGCAAGCTCTGGTCCTACGGCCTGGACGGTGCGGGCAACGAAGTCATCAGCCGGGACCTGGACGCCGTGACGGTGCTGGACAAGTTTGTGGAGGACCACCCGGACTTCTCCCCCTTCGGGGCCAAGGGGTGTTTGAGCCTCACGGGCTACGAGGGCATCCTTGGCTACCGCACCCAGACCATGGCGGAGGACCAATCTCCGGAGCGGGAGGCCTTCCGCCAGAGCGAGATTGAAGCGGTAAAGCCCATCGTGGCGGAGCTCAAGCGCACGGGCTGGACCTTTGGCAGCCACACCTGGGGCCACATCAGCCTCAATACCCGCACTTACGAGACCGTCACCGCCGATATGGAAAAGTGGTTCAACGAAGTGGGTTCCCTGGTGGGAGATACTTCCGTGCTGTTCTATCCCTTCGGCGGGCGGCTGGACGGAGATGACGTCAAGCAGTCCGGCCCCGCCTTCACCTGGATGCAGTCCCAGGGTTTCCGCATCTTCTGCTCTGTTGGCATCGACTCCTGGAGCAAGTGTAAAGGCGACATTTCCGCCGTCATCTGCGACCGGCTCCACCCCGACGGCACCACCCTCCGCTCCTCCAAGGGCCGGGAGCGGTACATGCGCTTCTACGACGCCGCCGACATCATCGACCTGGAAGCCCGCCCGGAGCGCGAAGTGGGCTGGCTCACCGCCTGAGGAGGTACTTTATGACCCGTGAAGAACTGAAATCCGCCGCCATGGCCATGCTGGATCTGGCCTACTGCCCCTACTCCCATTTCCCCGTGGGCGCGGCCCTGGAGTGCGAGGACGGCACGGTGTACACCGGCTGCAACGTGGAAAACGGGGCCTACTCCGGCTGCATCTGCGCCGAGCGTACCGCCATCGTCAAGGCCGTCAGCGAGGGAAAGCGGCGCTTCCGCCGCATCGCCGTGGCGGCAAAAACCAAGGACTACTGCACCCCCTGCGGGGAGTGCCGACAGGTGATGAACGAGTTCTCCCCCGACATGGAGGTCATCTGCATGAACGAAGCCGGGGAGGACCGCACCCTCACCCTCAAAGAGCTTCTGCCCTTTGGCTTTGAATTATAATAACAAGATGGGCGGCCAATGGCCGCCCCTACGAGATCCTTCTGGGCCTTGTCCGCTTCGGCCCGTAGGGGCGGGCATTGCCCGCCCGCAAAAAAGACCGGCTTAAAAGCCGGTCTTTTCTTATACCAATTTTTCAAAATAGAAGAATTTCTCGTCCTCGCCCTTTTTCCGCATACAGGAGGCAAGCATCTTGTAACTGGCCGCGTTTTCCTTGAAGCACTTGGCCACCACCCGGTTCAAACTGATGCCGTACAGGCCCCAGTTGGCCGCGGCATCAAAGGCCTCCGTGCCGTAGCCGTGGCCGGCATAGGCTTTGTCGATGCGGCAGCCAAGCTCCGCGCCGCCCCGGCCGTCAAAGTTATAGAGCACGGCCTCGCCGATGAGCTTGCCCTCCAGGCGCACGGCAAAATTCACCGCCAGGCGGTTTTCAAAGTCCCGCCGGGCAACCTCGAAGAAGCTCCGCTCCTCCACGGGACCCCCAAGGCCCCCCACATCGTCATAGCCCCACATGGCGTTGCGCTCCGCGTCCAGCACCAGGGCGTTGTAGGCAGGGATATCCGCCTCCTCCAGCGCTGTCAGGGTCAGCCGCTCCGTCTTTAATTCCGGAATGGCCTCCACATGGCGCATCAGCTCGTTTTGCACCTTCACCTGGTACTTGCTCAGAAGCTTTGCCGGGCCGTACTGGAGCTTGGAGGTGCGAAGCCCCCGGTCCGCGGCGTCATCCTCCCGGTTGATGAAGGCCGCGCCGCCGCCAAAGAGGGTGGCAAACTCCTGGACCAGCGTGGGATACACCCCGGTGTAGGAGTAGAGGGCCTTTTCGATGTGGATGATGAGGGTCTCGCCGCACCGCTCCGCAAAAGACAGGGCAATGAGCTTCTCCCCGCAGAACAGTCCGCCGCCGATGAAGAAGGGCTTATTCACCAGTTTCAGCATTTCCTGGGCCAGCTTCAGCTCATTCCGGGCGGACTTGCTGTTGGCCTTGGGGAACTCCGCCTCGTAATCCTTCCAGAACTGCTCCACGGCGGGAGCGTCCTTAGGTGTCAGCCGCCGCACTTCCGCCTCCGGCCACTGGGCGCGGAATTTTTTGATGTGGTTGCGCTGTCCGGAGTACCGCCGCCCGGCGAAAAGCTGCAGGTCCTCTTTGTAGTACACATAGTCCCGCCAGGTCCTATCATCGCTGACGCACACGTAGGGGTAGCGGGCAAGGAGACGGCACACCCTGCTCTCCGGCACCACAGCGTAGTGGAGGGGCACGCCCTGGGCGGTGCACCACTCCTCAATGGCCTCCAGAGCCTTGTCCACATCCCCCTCGGGACCGGGAACGGGATAATCAAAGCTGTACTTGCCATTTGCCCCGTTGCGCACCACCAGGCAGCCATTACTCTCCGCCCAGTGGGTGTTCAGCGCCTTGCACCACATGAGCCGGGTGCCGGCGGAGTATTCGCAAAGGCCGTAGTCGCAGTGTTCATAGTAGCGGCGCAGGAGGTTCACATCCCGCTTGGAAACGGGTTTGAAGTCTAACATGATCGATTTCCTTTCCAGGAGTCCAAAATATAAAGGCCCCCTCTGACGAGGGGGCTGTCACCGAAGGTGACTGGGGGAGAGACCAAAACGCTATCCGATCTCTCCCTCCGGCGCTTCGCGCCACCTCCCTCATCAGAGGGAGGCGCCCCTTTCATCAGTTCATCTGTTTCCGTCTGGACAGGTTCATGGTTCCGTCCTGCATATTGTTCAGGGAATCCAGGCTCTTGCCGGTGCCCAGAGCCACGCAGGAGACGGCGGAAATCGCTGAGCGCACCGCCGATTACCGGGTCTGGAATTACCGCTATATGGAAAATGTCTACACCTACGGCGAAGCGGGCAATATCCAAAAAATCAACATAAC
>JAFOCY010000114.1 GCA_017380995.1 Oscillibacter sp.
CTACCCCGGAGGATGAGAACGTCTATGGCCGTATCAATGCCATGCCCGGTTACATCGGCGGCGAGTACAATATGGCCGGCATTAAGTGGATCGGTTCCGGCCCCCAGAATTATAAGAAGGGCCTGCCCCGGGCCAGCGTCACCATCATCCTCAACGACCCCGACACCAAGCTGCCCGTCTGCGTGGCCGATGGCACTGAGGTCAGCGCCAAGCGCACCGGCGCTTCCGGCGGCGTTGCCATGAAGCTTCTTTCCAAGGCCGATGCCTCCGTTATGACCATCTGCGGTGCCGGCGCCCAGGGCCGCACCCAGCTGGAGGCCGCCCTTATCGTCCGTCCCACCATCAAGAAGGTCTATGTTTACGATATCCGCATGGAAAGCTCCCAGCGCTTTGCGGAAGAAGCCATGGCCAAGTATCCCGGCGTGGAGGTCATCCCCGTTGCCGACCCTGAGGCAGCCGTCCGGGAGAGTGATATCACCGTCACTGTGACGTTGGCCAACGAGCCCATCGTGCATTCCGAGTGGCTGAAAAAGGGTACCCTCCTGATGAACCTGGCAGACTATGAGGTGAGCTACAACTGCGTCCGCAAGGCCGACAAGATCGTTGTGGACAACTGGGAGACCATCAAGCACCGTCTGGTGAGCACCGTGGCCCTGATGGCCCACGAGGGCCTGGTCAAGGACGAGGATATCCACGCCCAGCTGGGCCAGATCCTCAATGGCACCAAGATGGGCCGTGAGAACGATGAGGAGATCATCTACTTCAACGCCGTTGGCACCGGTATTTTGGACCTGGCGGTCGCCACCCGCTGCTACCATGAAGCCATGAAGGCCGGCAGAGGCACGAAGGTTCCTTACTGGGTCTGATCTTCTGCTGCTCTGAAGGAAACAGCAGCCTGCATATGCAAAAGCAAAACGCCGCCCGTACGGGCGGCGTTTTTGAATGTCGGGGGAATCTCTGTGGATCAGAGCTTGGAGCGCAGCTTCTTCAGCTGTACTTCAAACTCCTCCGTTAATCCGCAGCCCAGCTCCACCGCTTCCCCTGTGCGGGGGTGGATAAAGCGAAGGCCTACGGCATGAAGGCACTGGCCCTGGAGGCCTTTGACTTCCTTTTTGCTGCCGTACACCGTGTCGCCCAGGATGGGGTGGCCGGTATGGGCCATGTGGACGCGGATCTGATGGGTCCGGCCGGTTTCCAGGCGGCACTCCACGTAGGTGAAGCCCTGGAACCGCTCCAAGACCCGCCAGTGGGTCACGGCCCGGCGGCCATCGGCAACAACGGCCATCTTTTTGCGGTCCACGCCGTGGCGGCCGATGGGGGCGTCCACGGTGCCGCTGTCCTCACGGAGATTGCCGGTTACGATACAGTGGTAGACGCGGCTGAGGGTGTGGTCCTGGAGCTGGTTGGAAAGACCCTGGTGGGCAAGGTCATTTTTCGCGGCGATAATGAGCCCGCTGGTATCCCGGTCGATGCGGTGAACGATGCCGGGGCGCAGCTCTCCGCCGATGCCGGAAAGGGAGTCGCCGCAGTGGAACATCAGGGCGTTGACCAGCGTGCCGTCGGGATGCCCGGGGGCGGGGTGGACCACCAGGCCCTTGGGCTTGTTGACCACGATGACATCGCTGTCCTCGTAGACGATATCCAGGGGGATGTCCTGGGCCACCAGCTCGATGGCTTCCGGGTCCGGCAGAGTCACTTCCACGGTCTCGCCGCTGCGCAGCTTATAGTTTTTGGCGGGGACTTTTCCGCCAACGCTCACTTGGCCGCTTTCGATCAGCTTCACCGCCCCAGAGCGGGTGGTGGCCTCCAGATTGGCAGCAAGATAGGCGTCCAGCCGGGTGCCGGCGTCAGTTTCCGTTGTGATCAGCGTCAGCTTCTCCATGGCGAGTTTCCTTTTTGTCGTATTTTTCATAGAGCCAGAGGTAATAGGCGCAGCCCAGAAAGCTGCCGCACACGATGCAGATATCCGCAATGTTGAAAACGGGATAGTTCATGAACGTGAGGTCAAACATATCCACCACGTACCCGAAGCGGGCCCGGTCGATGATGTTGCCAAGGCCGCCGGAAATGACAAGGCTTGCCGCCAGCAGCCCCAGGGGATGGCGGACATAGCCTCTGACCACCACGAACAAAACCGCCAGCACGATGCAGCTGGTCACACCCAGCAGCAGCCACCGCATTCCGGAAAAGCTGGACCAGGCGGCGCCGTAATTATGGACGGTACGAAGCTGCATAATGCCCGGGAGGAAGGGCATGGACTGCCCCAGGGGGAGGTTTTCCACGATCCAGGCCTTAAACCACTGGTCCAGGACCAAAAGGCCTGCACCCAGGGAGGCAAACAATGCGTAGAGCATAAAAATTCTCCTTTTGTGGAAGATGGATACAGTTTACATGGTTTTGAAAGAAAAAGCAACCACGATGCGGCAGAGGCTCTTGCGGGAAAGGACTCTTGTACTTTTCCGACTTTTATGATATGATAACTCAGTTAAAATATAGAATCCTGGAGGAACTTCCATTGGAACGTAATCAAGTACTGATTTCTGCGGAGGATCTTGCCTGCCAGCAGGAATTTCAAAAGAAAATTGCCGCCATGTTTGCTGCTCGGGAGGCCCATCCCCGGGCCTGCATCGACACATTCGGCTGTCAGCAGAATGTGGCGGACGGCCAGAAGCTGATGGGTATGCTGTCCGAGTGCGGCTTTACCTTCACCGAGGACGCCAAGGAGGCGGATCTGGTGATCCTCAATACCTGTGCCATCCGGGAGCACGCCGAGCAGCGTGTGTTCGGCAACCTGGGTATTCTGACTCACACCAAAAAGGAAAACCCCGAGCAGGTCATCTGCCTTTGCGGCTGCATGGCCCAGGAGGAGCGGGTCTCCAAGCGCATCAAGGAGTCCTACCGCCATGTGAACCTGGTCTTTGGCCCCCAGGCGCTGTGGAAATTCCCGGAGCTTCTCTGGCAGGTCTATGAGAGCAAAAAGCGGGTGTTCTCCGTGGCGGATGAGCACGGCACCATTGCCGAGGGCATCCCCGTGGTCCGGGAAAAGGGCGTGAAGGCCTGGGTCTCCATCATGTACGGCTGCAACAACTTCTGTTCTTACTGCATCGTCCCCTACGTCCGGGGCCGGGAGCGCAGCCGTGATCCGGAGTGTGTTCTGGCCGAAGTCCGGGAGCTGGTGGCTGCCGGCTATAAGGACATTACGCTTCTGGGCCAGAACGTGAACTCCTACGGCAACGACCTGGATATCGGCTACCATTTCCCCGACCTTCTGCGGGATATCAACAAGATCCCCGGCGAGTATCTGATCCGCTTTATGTCCAGCCATCCCAAGGACGCTACCTACGCCCTCTTTGACGCCATGGCGGAGTGCGAGCACGTTGCAAAGCAGCTCCACCTGCCTGTCCAGTCCGGCAATGACCGGGTCCTCAAGGAGATGAACCGCCGCTACACCCGGGAAAAGTACCTGGACCTCATCCGCTATGCCAAGGAGAAGATGCCCGGCCTGGTGCTGACTTCCGATATCATCATCGGTTTCCCCGGCGAGACGGAGGAAGAGGCCATGGATACCGTGTCCCTGGTGGAGGAGGTGGGCTACGATGCCCTCTTCACCTTCATCTATTCTCCCCGCCCCGGCACCAAGGCCGCGGCCATGCCGGACCCTGCCTCCCGGGCGGAGAAGCAGAAGTGGTTCGATAAGCTCTGCCAGGTTCAAAATGATCAGTCCGCCGCCCTGCACGCCGCCTATATCGGCAAGACCGTCCGGGTTCTGGTGGACGGCAAGAGCGACGATGAAAATTACCCCCTGGCCTCTCGTACCGAGGGCAACCGCCTGGTGCGCCTCAAGGGCAGCGAAGACCTGATGGGCAAGTTTGTGAATGTGAAGATCACCGGGTCCAATACCTGGGCCCTGTATGGCGAGGTGGAGTAAACCTCCCGGAAAGGAGCCGTTTATGAAGGTTACCACACTCTTTGAGAATACTGCCTGCTGCGAGGACATCCTCCACGGCCATGGCCTGAGCCTTTATATTGAGACGGGGAGCCATAAGATCCTCTTTGACATGGGCCCTGACGATGGATTTTTGAAAAATGCCCGGAAGCTGGGCATTGACCTCGGCGCAGTGGATACCGCCGTCCTCTCTCACGGTCACTCCGACCACGGCGGCGGACTGGAGGCCTTTTACCGCCAGAATCCCCAGGCCAAGATCTACATCCACCGGGCGGCCTTCGGGGATTACTACTCCAACCACCCCGGTCAGGGCTTGGAGTATATTGGTCTGGACCAGTCTTTGGACCTTTACCGCTTCAACCTCACGGGAGACGCCCACACCATTGATGAGGACCTGACGCTCTTTGGCGATGTGCCCGATGACTTTGGCGCCATGGGCGCCAGCGCCGCGCTGGTCCAGAAGACTTGGGACGGCATCCGCCCCGACGCCTTCTACCATGAGCATAACCTCCTCATCCGGGAGGGAGACAAGGCCGTTTTGGTGGCGGGCTGTGCCCACCGGGGCATTGTGAACATTGTGACCAAGGCGGAGAAGATCCTGGGCCGCCGGCCTGACGCCGTTGTTTCCGGGTTCCACCTCTTCCGCCTGCAGGAAGGTGACCCCGCCGCCGAAGGACTGATCCGCTCCACAGCCGACGCGCTGCTGGAGGGAGACACCGTGTATTATACCGGCCACTGTACCGGCGATTACGCCTATGAAAAGCTCAAGGAGATCCTGGGCGA